>CAKOYC010000145.1 GCA_934130265.1 uncultured Bacilli bacterium | reverse complement strand
CCCTAGTTATAAGTGAGGTTAGTGATGGTAATACTTTTACTATATGATGATTAAATTTTTTAGCAAGTTGATACCCTATTCCATCACTACCTGTCATCTTATAGGCTTTACTACCCGTTGCTAGTATCAATTTATCACAAGATATATTATCATTTATTAGGAATAAGTTATTCTTCTTTTCTAGTTTTTCTACTAAATAGTTATATTTAATCTTACCACCTAAGTCTAGATAGGTTCTTTCTAGTAGTTCTTTCATATTATAAGCTTGATTAGCAAAAGGATAATAATACCCATCTTTTACTTTAGGTATTATTCCTAAGGAAGTAATAAAGTCTTCTACTAGATGTATATTATCACTAGTTACTATTTTTGCTAATATATCTTTATCACTACTATGATAGTGTACTATATTTTGATCACTATTAAAAAAGTTGCATCTACCTGCTCCTGTTAGCAATAATTTTTTACCACTAATATTATTTCTTTCTAATATTGTTACATCATAACCACATCTTAGTAAAGAAATACCGGCAGCTAACCCACTGGCACCAGAACCAATAATTATTATTTTCATGAGTAATCACCTCTAAACCTAATTTTAGCACAAGATAAGAAAAGAAATAAACTTTTTCCTGTCTATTTCTTTAAGATTTGTTCTTTATTTGTAATTTTTTCATATTCAGTAATGTTAACATCCATATCACTAGTCATGCCTTCTAACCAAGTTGCAGCATTTAAATACTTTCTGATTAATTGTTCATGTTTTTCTTTAGATGTAATATGATATTCTTTAGCTCCTTTAGAATAACTAGTAGAATTTAATAATTCCTTATTATAGATAATAGCTTGTTCTAAAGCACTTTCATAACTATCGGTTAAGAAATCAGTTTTAGAGCTATTAACACAATCTCCATCACTATTATATTTAGGATAATTAGCCATGTAATAATTTTCAGCTAGAGATCTACCTGTAACATATGGATAAACAACACCATAAGAGCAAGCAACTTTTCCTGACTTAGTTATTTTCATCTCACTACTTACTACATAACATTTTGAAGGAATATAAGAAATTAATTCTCTTTTTTCATCTTCAGCTTTCACTGTCACATTTAATTCTTTTGTTTTCTTTATAGGCATTACTGTATATGCTACTGGATATATTTGTTTTTTCATAAAATCCCCCTCTTTCCAAAGATGCACATATTATAACACACTTTTGTAAAAAAATAAAGCTTTTTTACTACCAAACACATCCTCTAAGATACCGTTTACGGATTTAGACTAATTAGCTTATCACTGGACAGTTTTTGAAAACATAAAAAAAACAGGTATAGATACCCTAAACCAATTTTGTCTCTTAAAATTGAAATAAACATTATTAATATATCACAAAATAGAAAGAGGTTGTTTATGAATAAAGTATATAATACTCAAGAAGACATAGCAAGAGGTTTTGAAGATTTTTTATTAGCAGTTGATCCAAATATTAGAAAAACTCAACTAAATATTATTCCATATAT
>CAKOYC010000144.1 GCA_934130265.1 uncultured Bacilli bacterium | reverse complement strand
ATACTAAAGTGATGAATTCAATCTTTTCCGCTTTTGCTAATACCGAAGAGACTTATACTACTTATTCTGTTTATCTATTAAGAGAAAATGATAGTATTGAAAATATTATAGAAAACTATGGGGTAACAAGAGAAGAACTATCATACTATAATGATTTAGATAATTTAAATGTTGGTAGTAAAATAATTATTCCGACAGTAAAAAAAGATGCAGCAACAAGTTAAGTACACCTTAGTTGGTAATAATAAAATAATAGAGTATCCAGATAAAATGCTCTTTATTAAGAAAAGAACTAGTTATAATATAGAAGATGTCTATAAGTATTTAGATGATCACTTAGTAGATAATTATTTAAGACCAATAGAGATAACTAATAGTGAACTAATATTTCCTTATATAGAAAAGACTAGTTTAACGGATGATGAGATAAGTAAGAGACTTGTCTTAAATCTTGCTATTTGGCAGAATAAAACTACTACTTATAGAACTATTAATCTAGATGAAGTTAAAGAGTTCTATGAGTCTAAGAAAAAAGAAATTAACTATTTATATGCTTACTATCATGACATTATTTTACAACTGGAGTCTAAAGTGTATTATCTTCCCGTTGAATATTTATTTTTAAGAAATAGTAGTCTTATTAATAATCAACTTAATCTAGCTAATCAGTTATTAGAAGAGTGGTATAGTATAGTAAAGACTAAGGAAAGAGAAAGATTAGTGTATTCTCATGGTAAGTGTTCACTTGATCATTTTCTACCTAAGGATGATGGCTATTTCATAAGCTTAGAAAATGCTCATCTTGGAAGAGTAACTGATGATATAGAATATTTATTTAGAAAAAACTTTTCTACTATTGATTTAGTAACTACTTATAATCTATATCAGAGAAAGTATCCTTATAGTGAAGATGAAAAGTTATTATTATTTGTTAAACTTGCTATACCAGACAAGATTAATATCTATCCATCTAGTTTAGAAACTAATAAAAGTTTATTAATGTTTTATGATAGATTAATTACTTTTAATAGGTTTATTCTAGAGAAGAAGCAAGAGAAGAAAAACAGTAAGTAAAAGTTCTGCTAGTAATAAAATAGCATGGAGTCTTGTAACTAAAAAGACTAAAAGTATCGCTTGATAAAAAATAATTACTATAAAACAAATTAATAATCCTAAGTAAAGAAGACTATTTCTTCTTTTTTGTTTACAACAATTACATCTACAGAAGAAATTATGTTTACCACCATTATATTTCATATGACCACCTCTTAGTTATATTTTATGTAAAGATAAGGTTATTGATAGATAAAACTTGAAATTAAAATGTAAAAATATATGTTTGAAATTTTGCCAACTTCTGTTATATAATCATTTCATTTTCATGCTATAATGAAAAAAAAGTGTACATTTTAATTTGTAAATCAACAACAATGAATTTTACATTTGGTTTACGCTAAGTTAACATGGGGGGGGGTATTAAATAATAATATCTCCCTTTTAGATATCTATAAAAGATAGACTGATATTATAGGTCTATTCTTTTTTTATTGAAATAAAAAAAGTACTGGTT
>CAKOYC010000143.1 GCA_934130265.1 uncultured Bacilli bacterium | reverse complement strand
GAATTTTGACAAAAAATTCCACATTCTATAAGGGATAATTAGATTTTTAAGATTTAAAAGTGTTTAAGTTCCGAGATTATTACTTTAATAATTTATCACTATCAGAAATAGCAGAAAATTACGAGATAACTAGGAATGCTATTCATAATCAATTAAGAGAAACTAAAGAAAAACTAGAACATTACGATAAAGTATTACAGTTATCTACTAAACAAGAAAAAATAAAAGAAATATGTAATAAAATAGGTGATGATAATATAAAAAAGGAACTAAAAGATCTTTTTAATTTATGAAAAAAGATTGACTTAGTTCTTTTTATTATGCTATATTAAGTATGTACTTATTTGCAGATGTAGTTTAGTGGTTAGAATATGACCTTGCCAAGGTTGTGACGGGGATTCGATTTCCCTCATCTGCTCCATAAAAAAATCAACTTATAGACTTAATTGTTTGTAAGTTTTAATTTTATTAAAATAAAAAGACAGTTTTAGGTATTAGATACCTGACTGCCTTTTTTTGTACTATATAATTTATCAAATACTTTATTTATAGATTTTTTTACTGAAACAAATATTAGTAAATCTACTGCAATAATTATTATTCCAGTAATTAGAAGATAATTAAAATCAGAATTTATAACGTACTCACTAGAATCATTAGGATTGTATTTTACAGTTATAGTTTGTTTAAAGTCTGAGCGATTGCTTGACACATTTGAAGAACCAGTATAAGTAATGCCATTTACTACGTATTCATATATGGCATTACAAGTTTCATTTTCATTATTATATTGACAATTATCAAAATCTACAAGTTTACCTTCTGCCTTAAGATAATTTTTGGAGTTGTAATTTTCTGTTATATTAAAATATAGACTAACTCCAATAAAAACTATTCCAACTAAGAACGGAAGACCAAGTATAAATATTAAAATAATATTAGATATAAGATTTGCTCTTTTTTTTGCTGCATCAATGGTTTTTTCATCTAATTGAGGTAATTTTTGATTAATACTAGTATAATTAGCATTATTTAATTCTTTACCACAAGACTCACATCTAATATTTGTATTTCGATTTTCATATCCACAGTTTGGACATTTATTTGTATTCATCAGTACCTCCTTTTACTATAATTATCTGAGGTGACTACCAAGAACCACCTCCTCCACCACCAGAACCGCCACCTGATGATCCACCACCACTTGACCCATCACTTGATGAACTTGGACTAGATGACATATAATCTTCTGCTGAGGACATAGTATTATTAATAAATGAAGAGAATGTAACTATATCAAAATTACTGTTACCCTCATACCAAGTAGGAGCCATAATTGAAATAGCTTCAAACTTCTTAATCCATTTATCAGAAACATCAAGTACATAAGTATAGGGCAATATATCATAAAAATAGGTTGGATGCTCTTCTACTAATGCCTCTAACTTATCTTTTTCAGCTGTTTCTAAGAAATTTTTAAATCCCTGTAGTTTTCCTAATATTTCAGAACCATATTTAGTTCTTTTTGGTAAAATTTTTAAACAAATTGACATTCCTACAATACATATTAA
>CAKOYC010000142.1 GCA_934130265.1 uncultured Bacilli bacterium | reverse complement strand
TAAATATCATCCAGATTATGTTATTACAACAGGTGCTCATACAGCAGGACCAATGTGTTCTATAGCAAAGATATTTGGTAGTAAAGTAATTTATATTGAAACATTTGCTAATATAAATACTAAGACGGTTACTGGTAGCTTATTCTATAAATTTAAAATAGCTAATTTATTTATTGTCCAGTGGCGTCCCATGTTAAAACTTTATAAAAATGCTACTTATGGGGGGTGGATTTACTAATGATTTTTGTAACATTAGGTACACAAGATAAGTCCTTTAAAAGATTATTAAAAGCAGTAGAGAAGGAAAAACTAAATGGTAATATCAAAGAAAAGGTAGTTGTTCAAGCAGGGTACACTAAATATAAAAGTAATGTTATGGAAATATTTGATACTATTCCTAAAGATGAATTTGAAGAGTATATGGCAAAAGCTTCTTTAGTAATTACTCATGGTGGAGTAGGTAGTATCCTAACAGCTCTTGATAATAACAAAAAAGTAATAGCAGCACCTCGTCTTGCTAGATATAAGGAACATACTAACGATCATCAAAAACAAATAGTAGATGAGTTTGAAAAGAATGGTTATATTCTAGCTCTTAGAGATACTAATAAACTAGGTGATGTATTAAAAAAGGTTAAGAAGTTTACTCCTAAAAAATATGAATCTAATAAGAAGAACTTTCAAAAGATAATAACTGATTATATAGATGAGACTAATCATGTTAGTTGGTATAATAGAGATAAAAAAATAATTCTAATAGAGTTAATTAATTATTTAGTATTTGCTTTTCTTTTTAAATATAATTATTTATTAGGATTACTATTAGGATTTGTTTTATCTATTATTTTATGTTTATTTCTTTATAATCATAAGAAGGAAAATATCAGTTATTTAGTAATGTCTTTTCTAATAGAATGGATACTTCTTTCTTTAGTAAAGGATAAGTTATTTCTAAAGACAATTATTAATCCTTTGATAATAGTGATTTATCATTTAATAGTAAGTAATAGAAGTGAGATGAGTTATTAAGATTAACTAGTGACAGTTAGTCTTTTTTAGTACGGGAAAAGTTAAAATATTAAAAAGCATTATCTATTTAATTGGTTAATTACTATATCCATGTTATTATCTTTAATAGGAATATTTATAGATGAGTGTCATCCTTCTTATATATTTTATAAGGAGGTGGTAATTGATGAAAACTAAGACTTTTATTTTAAAATTCCTTAGATTAATTTCATTAATATTACTGCTATCTACCTTATTGGTATTAGTAGTAAAAAACTAAAATAAAGACACTCTTCATCAAGATAGAGTGTCAAAAAACTTCAATCGAAGGAGACATTCACTTCCAAATAAATGTTCCTCTTTTTTATTTTATGCAAGTTTTCTTGCTACATACATATTATCACAATAATTATTTATTAACAAGTGATTTTACTACGGGAAAAGTTAAAATATTAAGAAGTTATTCTATAGTTGTAGTAATAAGTAAGTATCTATGATATAAAATAATTGAAAATTTTTTTGTCAGATGCTAATTTAGTAAATCTCGGTAAAAATATACCCTCAATTTACTAAATTGAAGGGTTGAATTTAATAAAACCCCTAATTTGGAAGAGTGAATTTTGAAAA
>CAKOYC010000141.1 GCA_934130265.1 uncultured Bacilli bacterium | reverse complement strand
GAATAGATGTATCCCATTTGGCAGTAGTAATGGGTGGAAGACTTGGTTTAAAAAATGCTAAAACTAAAAATTATCCACAAGGCTGTGGAAAAATTTTAATAAAAAAAATAAGTAATTAGTTGTGGATAAAAATTTTTGTAGAATAATACACAATACCTGTGGAAAAAATAATAAATATTCAAAAATTATTCACAGATATTGTGGAAAAAGAGTAAAAGAATATATGTTATTAACAATTAATTGTGGAAAGAAGGAAATAAATATGAAATTAGGAATTACATCAGATCATAGAGGATTTAAATTAAAAACAAACTTGTTTAAAAAACTAGAAGAGGAATATCAGATAATTGACTTTGGTACTTTTAGTAAAGAAAGTGTTGATTATCCTGATTATGCTTTTAAATTAAGTGAAGAAGTAGCTAATAAAAATTTAGATTATGGAATAGCTATTTGTGGAAGTGGAATTGGCATAAGTATTGCTTGTAATAAAGTTAAGGGAATAAGAGCAGCAAGAGTAGTATCATTAGAAGATGTTTTAGAAACTAGAACTGATAATGATGCTAATATAATATGTCTTAGTGAAAAATTATCAACAGATGAAGCCTACAGTCTAGTTAAAAAATTTATTGAAACACCATTTTCAACTGAAGAGAGACATCATAGAAGAATTGAAAAAATAGCTAAATATGAGGATAGTCATGAGTGCTAAATATTTTATTTATATTTTAGTTGGAATTTTAGTTATTTGGTCTTTTGACTCTTTAAATATAAATTCTTTATTTAAAAAAAATAGAGTACTACAAGCTAGAGTTTTATACTTTATGTTAGCACTTTCAATGACCTACTTAGTAACTAACTTTATTTGGGACTTTTTCACAGTATCAAAAATTTTTTAAAAAATTGTATAATTTTCGCCTTTTAGGTAAAACTTTAAATGAGGTGAAAATATGAAAAGATTAAAACTAAGAAAAGGTGCAATAGTAGGAATTTATACTGCTATCTTTGTCTTTACTGGAGTAGGAGCTTATCTAGTAAGTCAAAATATGAAAAAAGATTTAAAACCTACTGAACAAGTTGAACATGTTAATAGTTCTATTCTAGATAAAGATGAAGATGTAGAAGTTATAAATGAAACTACTAAAATGGTAAAACCTTTTAAAGATCAGTCTGTAACAACTACTAAATATTTCTATAACTACCAAGCTGATAATGCAACACAAGAAAAATCAATTTTGTATCATGAAGATACATATATTCAAAATTCAGGAATGGATTTTACTAAGAATGAAACTTTTGAAGTAGTAGCAGTTTTAGATGGAACAGTTATTAATATAAAAGATGATGAGTTGCTAGGTAAAATCGTAGAAGTACAACATGAAAATAATCTTGTAAGTAGTTATCAAAGTTTAGGAGAAGTATCTGTTAAGAAAAATGATACAGTAAAACAAGGACAAGTGATTGGTAAGAGTGGAACTAACAGTATTGATAAAGAATTAGGGAATCATTTGCACTTTGAACTTTATTTAAATAGTCAAGTAGTAAATCCTGAGGATTATTTTGATAAAGAAATAAAAGCAGAGACTAATACTAATGAATCTGAGAATAATACTACTGAAACAAAGAAAGCAGAATAATATTAACTAGAGA
>CAKOYC010000140.1 GCA_934130265.1 uncultured Bacilli bacterium | reverse complement strand
GTTATTCAAATATTCCAAAACACTATAGTAATATTCACTTACAAACAAATTTATTTTGTATGTTAGTTTTTGATAAAACCCTTATTTATAAATAAAAAATACTATAGTAATTTTTCACTATAGCATTTTTAGTAAACGACTTTATTAGTATTAACTAGCCAAAACTTATTTGGGGTATTAACTCTTAAATAATCTTCATACTTAGAAGAAAACTTTAAGATATCTTCATGTTTTAATAACTCTCTTGCAATAACAGCCATATCATAGGCAGTAGAATAGTGTCCTTCTTCATCAAGTCCCGTACAGTTTTTAAACTGGGTATTTTTAAGACCTAATTCTTTTACTTTTTTATTCATCTCTTTAACAAAATCTATTTCTGTTCCCTTTAAAAACTCTGCCATAGCAACGGTAGCATCATTAGCACTAGCCATAGAAATACCTTTCATCATCTCTTCTACCGTTAGAGTCTCACCAGTTGATAAGTATATTTGACTTCCACCCATACTAGAAGCATTAGCAGAGGCCGTTACTTTATCAGTCCATTTAATTTGTCCTTTTTCTATCGCTTCTAATATCAAAATTTGAGCGACCATCTTAGTCATAGATGCTACTGCTACCATCTCATCTTTATTCTTTTCAAAAATAATCTTACCCGTAGACTCTTCCATTAATACTCCACTCTTAGCATTAGGGATAAGTGCTGTATCATCAGCTTTTACAACCATAGGACACAAAAGTAACATAACTAAAAAACTAACTACTAATTTCTTCATTAAATAAATCACTCCTTGTTAAAAATTATGTAATTATTTAATATTTATGAATGATTAGATTATAATATAGTAGTGGTGATTTTATGAAAAAGTTAATTTTATTTATTATTTTTCTTATAGTTATTATTTCTTTAGGATTTATCATCTTGAAAGATAAACCTAAAAGTACTAGTAAGGTTAGACATAGCTTTATCACTGATGCTAAATGCCTACCTTATTATAAGAGTAATAATATCAAAAGATATCAAGATTATCATAAACTTAATAGCAACTTATCAGTTAGTGATGTAGTAACAAGAGTTAATCTTAATCTAGATTTACCTTATTATACTAATACTAAAGAAGCTAAATATTTGAATACTTTTTATACTCTAGTTAATAAATATAACTATTTAAGAGATGACTTTGTTCCTAACAATCTAGTAGAGATGACTACCCCTTATAGTAAGGAAGGTATTTATCTAGTTGCAGAAGCAAGAGATAATTTTTATAAACTAGTAGATAAAGCTAAAGAAGAAGGACTTACTATTAGAGCTATCTCTGCATATAGAGGTTATACTTATCAAAAAAGATTATATGACAAATATGTAGAAGCTGATGGAGTTAATAAGGCTGATACTTATTCGGCAAGACCAGGATTTTCTGATCATCAGACTGGACTTGCTATTGATGTTGATAATACTATTAGTTCTTTTGAAAACTTTACTAATACTAAAGAGTATCAATGGATGCTAGATAATTCTTATAAATATGGTTTCATCTTAAGATATCCTAGTGGTAAAGAAAGTATTACTACTTATCAATTTGAATCATGGCACTACCGCTATGTTGGTCTTAAATTAGCCAAAAAAATAAAGGCTAGTAACCTAACCTTTGATGAGTACTTTAC
>CAKOYC010000139.1 GCA_934130265.1 uncultured Bacilli bacterium | reverse complement strand
CTATATCTATTGGAAATGTATGAGGCTTAGACTTTAATTGCTAGAAGATTAAGACTTTTAGCTCATGAAGATAAGATTAATTATAAGAATCTTGATAGTAAAATAAAAGAGATAGAGACTCAATATGGAATAGTTTATACTGCTGAACAGTTAGATGCTATTAAACTTGCTATTACAAGAAAAGTAGCTATTATAACAGGAGGACCTGGTACTGGGAAAACTACTATTTTAAAAGGTATACTTGATTTATATAAAGTACTTTCATCATCTGATAAAATTAGACTAAATGAACAAATAGCTTTGTTAGCACCAACTGGTAGAGCTAGTAAAAGAATGAGTGAAGTAACTAATTTTGAAGCATCTACTATCCATAGATTTTTAAAATGGAATAAAGATACTAATCGTTTTCAAATAAATGAATATAATAAAAGTAGTGTCTCTTTTGTAATTGTTGATGAAGCTAGTATGATAGATACTATGCTATTAGCTAACCTTTTAAAAGGTTTAAAATCATCTTGTCATATTATCTTTGTAGGAGATGCTAATCAGTTGCCATCAGTAGCAGCGGGAGACGTTTTAAATGATATGATAGAAAGTAAGGAGTTACCTGTTTATGCTTTAAAAAATTGGCATCGTCAAGGAAGTGACTCTAAGATAATACCTTTCGCTCATAGGATAAATGAAGGAATACTTGACAAAGAATTATTAAATAGTGGCAGTGACTTAGAATTTATTTCTTGTAAGGATAATGAAATAATTAAAGTAATAGGAAATATTTGTAAAAATTATAATTCTTATGATTTACAAGTTTTAGCACCTATTTATAAAAATAGAAATGGTATATATGCTATAAATGATCATTTACAAAAATTATGGAATCCTAAAAGCCCTAGTAAAAAGGAAATTGAAGGAAATGAGAGTATCTATAGAGAAAAAGATAAAGTTATTCAACTTGCTAATATGAAAGATGAATCAGTCTTTAATGGTGATATTGGTATAATTGATAGAATTAAACTTTTAGGTAATAAAGAATTATATATTGATTATGATGGTAATTTAGTAAAATATACTAAAAGTATGTTACAAAACTTTACTTTAGGATATGCTATTTCTATACATAAGAGTCAAGGTAGTGAATTTGATACTGTTTTAATTCCTTTTACCTTTGACTACCGAAAGATGCTATATCGAAAGCTAATTTATACAGGTGTAACTAGATGTAAGAAAAAACTGATATTAGTAGGAGATATTAATGCTTTAGAACAAGCTATTAGAAATAATCAAGAGCAAAAGAGAAGAACTTCATTAAAACTTTTTTTAGAAAATGGTATACTTTAGAAAAAATTACTCATAATAGAATTAGGGAGGCATAATATTATGAGTAAAAAAATGATGATATCTTTATCAGTTATGGCCGGAATGGCTGGTGGAATGTATTTATATTTCAAAAACAATCCGGCTAAACTTGAAAGTTTAAAACATAAGATGATCGCATCAATTTATGATTTAGAAGATGACATGATGATGTAGTCATCTTTTTTGATGAAAAGTAAGTGTCGAAAATGATTGAATTAATGTTTAAAATTTGATACTATCTATATAAGATATGGAGTGTGAAAAAAGTGAATAGTAAAAAACAATTAACTATCTCAATAGTAGCGGTGATGGC
>CAKOYC010000138.1 GCA_934130265.1 uncultured Bacilli bacterium | reverse complement strand
GTGCTAAACAAGCAATCGATAAAATGAAATACGAAATAGCTAATGAATTTGGTGTTAATTTAGGACCAGATGCTACTTCTCGTGCCAACGGATCAGTTGGTGGTGAAATCACAAGACGTTTAGTTCAAAACGGACTTAATCAAGTAAGCGGAAGTTATACTAACAAGTAATTATAGATAACTTAGTCGATAGGCTGAAAAAGCCTATCTTTTTTATGATATTTTTTGTATACTTAAATGGTAGGTGATGATTAAAATGTTTGATGACTATAAAGGCTTTATTGATATAGATAAAGTTTTAAAAGATGAATATAATTATACCTTTAATGGAGACTTAAAAGAATTATATAGTATGCCTTTTATAGAAATAGAAGGAGAAGGAGTAGATGCTCTTTGCTGGATAAAATATAAAAATGATAGTTATTTATTTAAATCACTAAAAGACTTTGAATATAATGTTTGGGGTGAACTACTATCTGAAGAATTTGCAAAGAGATTAAATATCCCATGTGCATCTTATAGAGCTGCTCAATTTGGTAACAAAAAAGGAGTACTTTCTAGACAAATGTTAAAAAGTGATGAGACATTAATACTTGGTAGTGAAATATTTCAAGATTTTTTTAATCAGAAAACAAGAAATGGTAACCTAGAAAAAATATTAAAAGAAAAATTTGATCTTTATGAAATACCTAAGGAGATACGTAATTACGATTCGTTTAGACAAAGTAATTCTGTGTTTAAAAGATTAAATAATTTAGAACAGGTTTGGGATATATTAGCAACTAGAAAAGATATTAGTGAAGAAGAGTTAACTACTTTAGTTAATAGTTATACAAGGATGTTTTTGTTTGATATTTTTACTTTACAAGCTGATAGACATCCTAATAATTGGGGAGTGGTTAGAACAGCAAATGGTAAATATAAACCTAGTCCGTTATTCGATAATAGTACATCATTTGGTCTTGGCTATCCTTTTATGGAAAGAAGAGTAGCTAATTTTAAAAATGAGTTTATGAATGCTAGATTTTCTAGAGATTATCAAGGTATAGATAATGCTATTTATAAAGCAAGTCCAAGCTTTACTCTTTCTAGTGATAATATAAAAACTGATAAAAAAGACACATCAATAGAAATATTTAGAGACTTTATAAGAAAAACAGGTAGTAGTTCTCTTATGTATGTAAGACCACTATTTAGTACTATTAATTCTGAGAACTTAGAGAAAATAATAAAAGAAGTTTCCTTAAGAAATGGTTTAGAAATGAATGATAATCTAGAAAGTTATATTTACAATGTATTTGATTATCACCATAATAAATTAGCAACTATAATGGATAAAGAGTATCAAGGAGGTAGTAGTAAAAATGATACAGAAAAGAGTGTTAGAAGAATTTGATGGAGTAATTAAAGTATTTAAAAATAATGAGATAGAAGATAGAACAATTCTATCATTTATAGATACTAATTTTGACTTTTTAAAAGAAAAAGAAGATATTGAAAGACATTTATTTTTATTAATGAATAAAAAAGAATTATATAGTGTTTTATATGTGAATGAAGATAACTATTTATGGTCTACATATGATGATAATGAATTTATGCCTTTTAGAAAACTATCAGATGATTTTAAAAATAATGATTATGTGGTAGAAATGGTTATTTCTTATGCATCAT
>CAKOYC010000137.1 GCA_934130265.1 uncultured Bacilli bacterium | reverse complement strand
ATGTTAGAAAGTCCACTTGAGATAATTGATTGTTACTATATGATGGAAGTTTTAGGGGTAGATGACTTTAAGACTAAGAGAGAAAAGATGTTAATGGTAACAAAAGAGGAGATACTAGCTGTAGCTAATAAAGTTTCTCTTCATACAGTATTTTGTTTAAAGGGGGTAAATAATGAAGAAAATTGAGATAAAAGGAACTGATACTTATTACTATAGAGAAAAACTTGCTAATGGATTAGATGTTATATTACTACCAGATGAGAATTCTAAGAAGAAAAATTATTTTATTAATCTTGGTACTTATTACGGAGCTTTAACTAATAGTTTTGAACCAATGGGAAAGAAGAAAATGGTTGATTTTCCTCATGGAATAGCTCATTTTCTAGAACATAAATGTTTTGAGATGAAAGAAGAACCTGCTCCTTTTGAATTTTATGCTTCAACGGGAAGCTATGTAAATGCTTTTACTAATTATGATACAACTTGTTATGTTGTATCTGGTAATAAAAAGTTTAAAGAAAACTTAGAAGAATTACTTGATTTTGTTTTAACACCTTATTTTACTGATGAAAATGTCTTAAAAGAACAAGGTATTATTACAGAAGAGATACATATGCGAGAAGATGATCCTGATTATCAAACATTCTGTACTTTAGCTGATAATCTATATCATGAATATCCATTGAAATACCCAGTAGCAGGAAAAGATACAGATATTAAAAATATTACTAAGGAGTTATTATATGACTGCTATAATACTTTTTATAGACCAGAGAATATGTTTTTAGTAATAGGAGGAGTATTTAATGTCGATGAGGTTATTCCTCTTGTTAATAGTAAGTTTAATAAATTAGGGTTTACTAAAGAAAATAGTAAAGTAAAGAAAAAAGCTATTCATGAAAAACTAGAAGTAGTAAAAGAAGAAGAAACTATTATAAAAGATGTTAAAAGAGAAAAACTATGTATTGGTTATAAAATGAAGCGTGATAGTTTTCCTATTAAAGATGATATGATATTAGACTTATACTTAAATATGCTTTTATCTATTAACTTTGGAAATACTTCTATCTTTCAAGAAAAGGTTAGAAATAATAATTTAGCTATGATGGATGGTTATTGTTTTGATAAGGCAGGAGATATTTTAACCTTTATAGTAGAAACTGATGTCTTAGATGAAGATGGTTATCTAGCTTTATTAAATGAAAAGTTAAATAATTTAGTAGTAGATGTTAAAGATTTAGAAAGAGTTAAAAAGGTGTGGATATCTTCTGAAGTGATGAAGACAGATTATAAAGAAGCGATGGTTAATAGTATTGTAACTGATCTTAATTTATATCATGATTTTTGTGATCACTATATTAATCTTATTAGAGATATGAATATAGAGACGATGAATAAAGTTATTAAATGTTTAAGTTTTAAGAATAAAGCTTTAGTTAGAATGGTTAGTAAGAAAGATGAATAGTCTTTCTTTTTCTATATATAAGGAAAGTGCGTTTAGATTATTGCTGAAAGAAAAGTGGGTTCATTAAAACTAAACCCGCCACGAAAAGATTAAAGCAAAATTTCAATAATAGGAAAGTTATAAAAAGTTTTAAATAGTTATTGCAAACATTTGTTTTACATGATACACTATGTTCTAATGAATTTGAGGTGGTCATATGAAAGTACTTAAAGGA
>CAKOYC010000136.1 GCA_934130265.1 uncultured Bacilli bacterium | reverse complement strand
ATAGGGACTTTTTCTTTTTACGGGAAACATTAAAAAAATAAATTTTCTTTTAGATAAGTAGTGTTGTGTGTTACAATATAGGTGTATTAATAATCTATAAAGAAGGTGTTAATGTGGCAAAAAAGAAGACTAAAAGAGAAAAGAAGAAAGGTTTTGCTTATAGTAGTGAATTATATGGAGTAATATTTTTACTTGCTGGTATTATTGGAATTGGTAAGTATGGACCAGTTGGTAATTTGATTTCTTCTTTTGCAGTGTTTTTAGTAGGAGTATTTTATAATATATTATTAGTATTATTAATAATATTAGGAGGATATTTAATAATAAAGAGGGAATGGCCTAATTTTTTTACGACTAAAATGTTAGGGTTTTACTTATTTATGATAGGGATACTAGCTCTTATGCATGAAGACTATATTTCTGCTAATAATTATAATGGAATAAAAGTCTTTCAAGAGACAGTTGATCAGTTAACTATAGCTTTCTCTACTATTATGAATAGCAATGCTACTATTGATGTAATAGGGGGAGGAATAATTGGTTGCACTTTTGGTGTCTTATTTACCTCACTATTTTCCTATAATGGAATGAAAATTGTGTCTTGGACTTTGTGTATTGCAGGTTTTTCCCTATTTACTGGTTTTTCTATCGCTGACTTTGTTAAGAATGCTAGTATGAAAGCGAAAGAAATGCTACCTAAAAAGGAAAAGAAAGTAAAGGAAGAAAAAGAGACTAGTTTTGATAGTAGTAAGAAACCGGTTATTACTGGAGGAGAAGATGAAGTTAAGGATGATAAAAAAGTTACTATTTCTAATATAAATGAATTAACAAAAATTAATACTAAGGAAGAACCTAAAGAGGTAGAAGCTAAGGAAGAAGTAGTAGAGCGACCAGTTGTTATTCATAATGGTAATTATACTTTGCCTCCAATATCTATTTTAAATCCCGTTAAGAAAAATAAGAGTAAGAGTGAAGCTGGGGTAGTTGAGAAGAATATTGAGACACTAGAAAAAGTATTAAAAGACTTTGGTGTTATTGGAAAAGTAGTAGAAGTTCATATTGGACCTACAGTTACTCAGTATGAACTTGAATTACAAACAGGTACTAAACTTAATAAGGTATTAAGTATTCATAAAGAAATAGCTCTTGTCCTTGCTGCAAAAGATATAAGAATTGAAGCACCAATTCCTGGTAAGAGTACCGTGGGCATTGAAATACCTAATAGAGAAACAACACCAGTATCCTTTAGAGAGGTTATGGAAAAAGTACCAGCTAGTAAAAGTAGTAGTAAATTACTTTGTCCACTTGGTAAAAATATTATGGGTAATGTTGTTTGGTGTGAGATTGATAAGACACCACACTTACTAGTCGCTGGTTCTACTGGTAGTGGTAAGTCTGTTTGTATCAATGGAATAATCGCTTCTATTTTAATGCGAACAAGACCAGATGAAGTTAAACTAGTAATGGTTGATCCTAAGAAAGTGGAATTATCCGTTTATAATGGAGTACCACATCTATTGTGTCCGGTTGTAACAGATCCTAAAAAAGCAAGTGTTGCTCTAAATAAAATTGTAGCAGAGATGGAACGCCGTTATGAAGTGTTTGAAGAGAGTCATACTAAAAATATTGCTACTTATAATAGTTATATTGATGATAAAAATAAAAACTTAGATGAAGACAGTAAAATACCTAGAATGCCTTATATTGTAGTAATAGTAGATGAGTTAGCAGACTTGATGTTAGTAGCTAGTAAGGATGTAGA
>CAKOYC010000135.1 GCA_934130265.1 uncultured Bacilli bacterium | reverse complement strand
CATCTGATATTCAAATGTATCCGGATTAATAGTAACAAACAAATTATTAGATAACAATAGAACATGACTAAAATATACTACGAGAAAAGTGCAAATTTTTATTAATAATTGTTATAGTCATTATTCTATGATAAAATATATACAGATGAAGGAAACTTCATATAATTAAAAAAGGATACATTTGAGTTTGCAGATCAGATGCTTTCCTATATTTTGGAATTGGCATCCGAGTTCAACAATAGTTGAACTCGGATGCTTTTTTATCTATATAATAGAGTAAATATTATTATAAATAATAGTAATATTACAACAAAAGTTTGTTTTTTTGTCATAAGTATCACCACCCTTCTAATTATAATAGAAGGGAAAGCATCTGATATTCAAATGTATCCGGATTAATAGTAACAAACAAATTATTAGATAACAATAGAACATGACTAAAATATAGTACGAGAAAAGTAAGAATTTTAAACATGACCGAGTTTATGTTTTTTCTTTAAATATATCTTTCTAAATAACTCTACAGGAATAACCGAAAAAGCACAGAAAAGCATAATTTCTATTTCCTTAAAACTAAGTCCTACTGTTCTAAATAATTCACCTCCATAATAAATAAGAATAAACTGAACTATTACAATAAATAATATAACTAGCATAAACATTCTATTTTTAAATAGATTAGCAAAGATATTAAGTCTTGATGTTCTAGCATTAAAACTATTAAAAATACTTATAAAAATAAATAGTCCAAAGAAGGCTGTTAAAAAATACTTATCATTCATATCAGTTCTAAAGAATGAATGAATATAAGGACTCTTTAAAAAGAAAATACAAAGTAGTGATGAATAAATACCGATAAAGACTATTTCATGTATCATATAATTATTTAAAATAGGTTCATACCTATCTTTTGGTTTTTCTTCCATATATTCAAGAAGAGGAGATTCATAAGAAAAGGCTATTCCTGCTAAAGTATCCATAACCATATTAATCCATAACATCTGAATAACTGTTACCGGCGTAGCTACTCCAATAAAAGGTCCAATAATTGATAAGAATACAGCACAGAAGTTAACAGTTAACTGAAAAATAATAAACTTTCTAATACTCTTAAAAATAGTTCTTCCATAAAGAATTGCCTTAGTAATTGAATAAAAATTATTATCAAGTAAGATAATATCACTTGCTTCTTTAGCTACTTCTGTACCACTATTCATAGCAAAACCTACATCAGCTTTCTTTAAAGCCGGAGCATCATTCACTCCATCCCCCGTCATCCCTACTACTAATTCTTCTTCCTCAGAAATTCTTACTAGCCTACTCTTATCTTGAGGAAGGGCTCTTGCTACTACTCTTAGATTTCTTAAGTTTTTCTTTAATTCACTATCAGACATATTAGCAAGATCAGTACTAGTTAATACTAAATCGGTACTTTTTTTTATAATACCAACTTCTCTTGCTATAGAAGTAGCTGTTTCTTTATTATCTCCAGTAATCATTACTACTTGAACACCAGCATTTTGAACAATACTAACTGCTCCCCTACTTTCTTTTCGTAATTCATCCTTAATAAGTAGTAAAGACAAAAGAACAATTTCATCACTATCATTCTTACTATAACCAGTTAAAATAACTCTAATACCACACTTGGTATACTCATCTAATTTTTTTAAAAGAGTTGAAGATATAAATCTTGTTTCTCTACCATCAAGTGATAAATACTTACTACATTTCTTTAATAATAACTCAGGACTTCCTTTAATATAGGTGATA
>CAKOYC010000134.1 GCA_934130265.1 uncultured Bacilli bacterium | reverse complement strand
GTATCAATGCTTGCATCAAGTCAATCTAAAATCTTTGACTTTCAAATGCATATTATGATTACGGCTGATACTAAGGAAGAACTTGAACTTAAAAAAGTTAATGTTAAGAATTATTTAGATGCGATGGAGTTACGTGCTATATCTCTTCGTTTTGAACAAGAAAAAGTATTAAAAAGTATTTTACCAATCTTTCCATCACAAGATATTGAACAAAGAATTGGAACTCCGATTCCTTCTCCTACTATTGCAGCGATGTATCCATTTATCTTTGATAGTATAAAAGATCCTGGACTATCTGTTTTACTTGGAGTTGATTTCTCTGGTGGTGTTATCTTATTTAATCAATTCTTATACCAAATAAGAAAAGAAAATAATAGAAATAATGCTAATATGATAATACTTGGTACTTCTGGTAGTGGTAAAAGTACAGCTGCTAAATTAGTTCTTAGAAGTCATATTAGAAATGGTTGTCAGATAGTGGCAATCGATCCAGAAAACGAACTTGAAGAAATTACTAGAACTTTTGGTGGAGATACAGTTGATATTGGTAAGGGTGGACAATTTGGTATGATTAATCCCCTTGAAGTTATTATTGATGCTGATGAAGAAGAAATTAAACAAGGACTTGGTTATACTGTTTTGACAAGAACTTTACAATCATTAAAAGCTTTTATGAGGTATTATGATCCATCAATTACAGAAGATGTACTTACTATGTTTAGTGAGGTAGTACAAGATACTTATAAGCGATTTGGAATTGATTTTGATACTGATTTTTCTCATTTTACTAGTAATGATTACCCAACATTTACTGATGTATATGCAACTATTAAAGGACGTATCTTATCAATGCCTGAACAAACACATGAAAAGGATATCTTACAAAGATTACAATTAAAAGTTAAACCATTAGTAACAGAACTTAAATTCTATTTTGATGGTAAGACTACTATTCGAAAAGATAGTGACTTTATGGTATTTAACATTAAAGAGTTAATGAATTCTGAAGGTAATACTAAGAATGCTTTATTCTTTAATATCTTGCGTTTTGCTTGGGGATTATGTCTTGATACTAGTGTAAATACTATATTAATGGTAGATGAAGCTCACGTATTATTGGGTGCTAATAACGAGTTGGGTGCTGACTTTTTAGCTCAAGTACAACGTCGTGCTAGAAAGTATAATACTGGTACAATAATTATTACCCAACAACCAAGTGATTTTTCAGATAGAGCAGTTATTACTCAAGGTAAAGCTATTTTTGATAACTCATCATACTATCTTGTTATGGGATTAAAGAAACAAGCAGTTGATGATTTATCACTATTAATTGATTTAAATGATAATGAACGAGATAGTATTAAAAGATACTCACAAGGTGAAGCGTTGTTTGTCTGTGGAAATAGACGAATGCGAATAAATGTTGTTGTTACCAAAGAAGAGTTAGAATCATTTGGTGATGGCGGAGGTTTTTAATATAAGAAGTTAGGTGGTGAAAAAGATGAACCAAAATGATGGACAAAATAAATTAGGTAATAATAATCCTAATCAAGGTGTGCCAAATAATCAAAATGGTTCATCTTTTAATGTTCCAAAGCATGATGCTCCAAGGGCAGGACATTCTGATGGATCTTTTCAAGATAGTTTGAATAAAAAAACTATTAGGATGGGTGATAGTGATTCACATAATGCTTTTAGTGGGGCTAAGAATTTAGCCAAAGATAAATTAATTGATGCTATTCCTGGTGGTAGACAAGCTAGAAATGCTATGAATA
>CAKOYC010000133.1 GCA_934130265.1 uncultured Bacilli bacterium | reverse complement strand
GAAATATTTGCTAATAAAGATAAATATAATATTTTTATTACTAGTTATGGACTAATTAGAAATGATAAAGATGAATATGAAGATATGAATTTTGAATTATGTGTTGTAGATGAAGCTCAAAATATTAAGAATTATCAAGCTGCTACGACTAGGGAAATTAAAAAAATAAAAGCCAAGTGTAAAATAGCTTTAACTGGAACTCCAGTTGAAAATAATGTTACCGAACTATGGAGTATTTTTGACTTTATTATGCCAGGTTATTTAAATAGCGTAGTTAAGTTTAGAGAGAAATATAATATCAAAGATGTAGATGAAAAAGGACTAGAAGTGTTAAATAACTTAAGTAATCAAATTAAACCATTCATTTTAAGAAGAAAGAAAAGTGATGTTGTTAAGTCACTTCCTAAAAAAATAGAAAATAAAATATATATAGATTTACCAGATAAACAAAAGATGCTTTATATGAAAGTCTTAAAAGATACTAAAAAAGAAATGGATGAAATGATAAGAGACGGTGGCTTTGAAAAGTCCAGAATGAAGATATTACAACTATTAATGAAACTAAGACAAATATGTATTGATCCATCAGTTATGTATGAAAATTATACTGGTGATAGAATTAAGATTGATGAGTTGTTAAGAGTTGTAAAAGAAAGTATTGAAAATAATCATAAGATATTAATCTTTAGTAGTTTTAAAAGAGTTTTAGATAATGTAAAAGAATTATTTGCTAAGAATAATATAACTTATTATATGATAGATGGTTCAGTTAAGAGTAAAGATAGAATGGATATGGTAGAAAAGTTTAATAGTGATGATACTAACTGTTTCCTAATAACTTTAAAATCAGGGGGAACAGGACTTAATCTAACAGGAGCTGATACAGTAATACACTTAGATATTTGGTGGAATCCTCAGGTTGAAAATCAAGCGACAGATAGAGCTCATCGTATTGGACAAACTAAGACTGTTTCTGTTATTAAGTTAGTAACTAAAGGTACTATTGAAGAGAGAATTATTGAACTACAAGATAAGAAAAAGATTCTTAGTGAAAATCTAATAGAAGGTAAAAGTGATAGTGAAAGTTTATCATCATTATCAGAAAAAGATATTAAAAAATTATTATCTAGTGGAGAATAGAAGTATTTAGATACTTTTTTTCTTTATTATTTGCTATAATATGTTCAGGTGGAAAGTATATGAATTATAGTGAGATAAAACAAGCAGTTAAAATGTTAAACGTTGAGTGGAATCTAGGAAAGAATGAAGCAAAAGCAGATAATGATGCTTGTACTTTAATATATTTAATAGTTATATTGTAAGAAAGAAAACATAGATTATCTAAAATCTCTTAAGAAGTGTGAAAATAACTCATCTCACTTAAAGAATTATTTTAATGAGGAAATTTCTATACTTATTGTAAATAATAATTATAGAGGTAAGAAGATAGGTAAAAAACTGCTACTTGACGTGTTTGAAAAAGCTAGAAGAAATAATATGAAAAAGTTTCAGATACTGACAGATGAATCATGTAATTATAAATTTTATGAGTGTTTAGGATGTAAAAAGATTTATGAAACAGTTATTACAAATAAAGAAAGAGAAATCAAATTGTATTAATCAGTAGCAGATAGATAAAAAAATATCCTTTTTTGGTATAATTAGAAAGATTTACAACTTTGATGAGTTGATTATAGAAAGCTAAAATTTAGATGCAGGAGATGATAAAAGTGGCAAAAGATTTAATTATAAGAAGCAGCAGTGCAGAATTTCTAATATTTGAAAGATAAACACATAATAAAGGAATTCAAGTTAGATTTGAAGATGGAGATTTGTGGTTAAATCAGAAAGCTATTGTAGAACTTTTTAATGTGGATATAACAGTAGTTAC
>CAKOYC010000132.1 GCA_934130265.1 uncultured Bacilli bacterium | reverse complement strand
TTTCTACTCCCTCCTGAATAAGATGTATATTATAACATTAATCGTTATTTGTGTCAAATTTAGTAGTCCATTTTTGTTGATAAAAATTTGCATAAAAACTAATCTTATAGTATAATCTATAGTGTGAAGTAGTTCACTGGACATTTATAAAAATTATAAGAATTCTATATTGACCTTTCAATTTTTGGATTATTAATGATTTCTATACTAGTCCAATTATTGTGGAAAGGAGAATATGTATATGGAATTTAAAGATAAGACAATTACTTGTTGTGATTGCCATGAAGATTTTACTTTTACTGCTGGAGAACAAGAGTTTTATCAAATGAAAGGTTTAACTAATGAACCTAAACGTTGTAAAGCTTGTCGTGATAAGAAAAAGAAAGAACGTGCAGAAAGAGAAAATAATCATAACAACTAGTAAGAAACTGATATTTTGTCAGTTTTTTCTTTTGATTTTTAGAAATTTCGTATATACTATAGGTAAGGATGGTGGCAAGATGAAAAAAATATCAATAATAGCATTACATCTAGGATATGGTGGAGTAGAAAAGTCTATTTCAACAATTGCTAATTTACTAGCGACAACACCTGATATTGAAATAGAAATAGCATCTGTTTATGAACTTTATGATAAGCCAGTATTTCCTCTAGATGATAAGATAAAAGTAAAGTATTTATTAGAAAAAGGAATTAAGAGTAATGAAAAAGAGTGGAGAGAGTCTTTAAAAAAAGTAAGACCAATTACATTTGTTAAAGAAAGTTTTAAAAGTCTTAAGATTCTTCATTTAAGACGTAAGGAAGTAATTAATTATATAAAAGAAACTGATGCTGATGTAATTATTTCTACTAGAGTATTATTTAATGGTTTAGTAGGCCTTTATGCAAAAGATAATGTCTTAAAGATAGGTTGGGAACATAATCACTATCATAATGATATGAAATATGCTATGGATGTAGTAGCAAGTGCTAAGAAACTAGATTATTTTATTTTAGTATCAAAAGATTTACAAAAGTTTTATCGTAAGGAATTATTAGAATATAAAGTTAAGTGTGTCTATATACCTAATACTTTAGAAAATATTCCAAAGACAAAAAGTACTTTAACAGCTAAGAGAATAGTAAGTGTCGGAAGATTATCTAAAGAAAAAGGTTACCTTTCTTTATTAGAGATATATAGCGAGGTTATAAAGAAACATCCTGATTGGGTACTTGATATAATAGGAGATGGTAAAGAGAAAGAAACTCTTGAAGCGTATATTAAGAAACATAATTTAGAAGATAAAGTAACACTTCATGGTTTTCAAAATAGTGAGTATATTAATAATATCATGCATAAGTCATCAATTTATGTTATGACAAGTTATACAGAGTCTTTTGGAATAGTCTTACTAGAAGCGATGAGTAATGGTCTACCTTGTCTTGCTTTTGATAGTGCTGAAGGGGCAAAAGAAATAATAACATCAGGAAGAGATGGCTATTTAATAAGACATAGAAATCATAAGATGATGGTTAACAAAATAAATGATTTGATAAAAGATCCTGATAAAAGAAAAGAATTAGGTAGTGCAGGAAGACGTAAGATTAAAAATTATAGTAAAGATAAAGTGTTAGAACAATGGTTAAAAATAATTAATAAATAGAGGTATGTATGAAGAAAAATGTAATGTTTATATCTAGTACAGGGGGACACTTAAGTGAACTTTTACAGCTTGCTAATTTATTTCCAAGATATAATTCTTGTCTTATTACTGAGAATACTAAATCTAATAGGAAGTTAAAAAAGAAATATAAAAGAATAAACTTTTTAATCTATGGTACAAAAGATCATTTTCTATCTTATCCTTTTAAGTTACTAGCTAACTGTTTTATTAGTCTTTATTACTATTTTAAAT
>CAKOYC010000131.1 GCA_934130265.1 uncultured Bacilli bacterium | reverse complement strand
CACCTGTAAGAGCTGAAGTATCAAGTGCTGACTCACCCTTGATAACTACCCCATCAAGAGGAATCTTTTCTCCTTTTTTTACAATTAATATATCTCCTACTTTCACTTCTTCTACTCTTACTTCTTGTACCTCATTATCTTCCTTCTTATTAGCGTAATTTTGTTTAATATCAAGTAGACCTTTAATAGATTTTCGTGAATTATTAATAGCTTTCTCTTCTAGTACTTTACCAATGATATATAAAGTTACTACCATCATTCCTTCTAGTACTTCCCCTATTACTAAGGCTCCAAAACAAGAAATAGTTATTAAGAAATTTTCATTAATTGTTCTACTCCTAAATAATAACTTAATTGCATTAATAGTAGTTTTATATAAAAGAAGACCATAAGATATTAAGTATAAAACTATTTTAATTATATTAGGTAGCTTTAAGAAATATCCCAATAGACCTATTATTAAACCAATTATTAAGATTCTTAGAGAAAATTCATTTTTAGTTTCTACTTCTTCTTCTGATATATAAGCTTCTGGTTCTATTTTTTTTACTAAATTATTAACTTCTTCTAAAGTAAACTCTTTTGAAGATTCATATGATAATTTAGAAGTATTAAAATTAACTACTACATTTTTAAAGTCTTTATTTTTATTTAAACTTTCTTCTATTTCTCTAGCACAATTAGCACAATCCAAATTATTTATATTATATTTATATTTTTTCATTTATTTTTCCTTTCTTATGATTAATATGTTCTAAAGCTACTTCAAAAACTTCTTTTACATGATTATCATCTAACATATAATAAACTTCCTTTCCCTCTCTTCTTGTTTTTACTATTCCCATTTTTCTTAGAGTTGAAAGCTGATGTGATATAGATGACTTACTCATATCTAAGCTATTAGCTATATCACAAACACACATTTCGTTATTATCAAGAGCAAATAATATTTTAGTCCTAGTTATATCACCTAATATTTTAAAGAAGTCGGATACATCAGTTAAAGTATCTATTTTTTTTAGCTTCTTTTTAGTATTATATACATTTTCTTCATGAATTATATTACAATCACAACTATATTTTTTCATTGGTACCCTCCACATCCTAATTATAGTTGAATATTTACTCAACTGTCAAGGATAAAAGAAAAAGAAGTTATTATTTTTTACTTCTTTACTAAACATTTACTTCTTTCTTTTTTATACCAATTGGCGAATAAAGATAGGACGTTAGGATTAGTCTTAGCTAGTTCATCTTTCTCATCACTTGACATTTCACTAACAGTTTTAGAATACCCTTCAGGAATAAAAACTCCAAATAGTTTAGTGTATTTATCACTATTAGTTCCTTGATATTCACTATATGCTAAAGTTCCTTCTTGACTAGATTCAAATACTTTAAAATTATCACCATCATAGTAAGCTAAACATTCCTTTAATAAACATTTTCTATCAGTTACATTTTTCATATTTTCTAAAAGGCCTTTTATACCGATAGTATCTAGTAAATTAGTCTTAATAAAAGCTCCAGGAAAATCAGGATTATTGGGATAATTTTTAACATAAAAGCCAGTATCCATAACAATAAGTGGTTTTACTATATTATCATAAGCACTAATAGCCTTATCAACAGTAATACAAAATAGATCGTTTTCTAATTGCTCAAAGAATCTATAGTTTTTACTAATAACATCAACATCAAGAGTAGCTAATTTTTCTTGTACTTCTTTTAGTTTCACATAATTATTAGAGACAAATATCAATTCATCTTCTGTCATAATATTCTTCCTTTCAAACAGAATATATTATAGATATTTTCTTCTATTTTAGCAAGCATTTTATGGATATAAATTAAAGTAGACATCACGGAACTTAAACACTTTTAAATCTTAAAAATCTAATTATCCCTTATAGAATGTGGAATTTTTTGTCAAAATTC
>CAKOYC010000130.1 GCA_934130265.1 uncultured Bacilli bacterium | reverse complement strand
CACTTGTTTTTCTTGTCATGCAACTGGTAATGTCTTTAACTTTTTAATGGATTATGAACATAAAGAGTTTAGAGAAGTCTTAAAAGAATTAGCTGATAGAGTAGGTATTCCCTTAGTAGGTTATCATGAAGAGAAAAAAGTAACTAAATATGATAAATGGTATGAGATATATAATCTAGCCTTAAAATACTATCAAAATAACTTGATGAGTACCATGGGAAAAGATGCTAGAGGCTATCTTGAGAATAGAAATATAAATGAAGAAGTAATTAAAAAATTTGAATTAGGTTGGTCCTTAGATAATAATAACTTATCTGATCTTTTAACGAAGAAAGGGTATCCAATAGACTTACTTAATAAAGTAGGATTAAGTAGTGGTAATAATGACTTATATCATAATAGATTAATGTTTCCATTACACGATTTAAACGGAAGAGTAATTGGTTTTAGTGGTAGAATCATTACTAGTGGGAAACAAAATAAGTATTTAAATACGAAGGAGACGGAACTCTTTAAAAAAGGAAAACTACTATATCATTATCATATTGCTAAAGAAGCAGTAAGAGTTAGTAAGAATGTAATTATTATGGAAGGATTTATGGATATTATAAGAGCTAGTATTTATGGCTTTGATAATACAATAGCTACTATGGGTACAGCTCTTACTAAAGACCATATTAATAATATCAAGAGATTATCCTTAAACATTATCTTATGCTTTGATGGTGATGAGGCAGGACAGAAAGCAACACTATCAGCTGGAAACTTATTTCAAGAAGCGGGTATAGAAGTTAAAGTAATAGAGTTACCGGAAGAAGATGACCCTGATAGTTTCTTATTAACCAAAGGAAAAGAGGCTTTTGCTAGCTTAATTAATAGTGCTATATACTTTAAAGATTATAAGATTAAAAGATTAAAAAGTAAGGTTAATTTTGCTAGTAGTGAAGAAAAAGCTAACTATATTCATCAAGTTTTAGAAGAAACTAAGGAAATAGATGATCAAATAAGAATAGAAATAATTCTAAAAGACCTTGCAAAAAACTTCGAAATAGGGTATAATACCTTGGAAAAAAGTTTTCAAGAATTAAAAGGCAAGAAAGAAATCAAACCTTTAAAAATTATGGAAACTAAAGCACCCACTGAAAAACTAGATAAGTATCAAAAAGCTAGTTATGCACTACTTTCTTATATGATTGATTCACCTTGGGTAATAGAAGAAGTAGAAAAATCCCATTTAGTCTTTCCTAGTGATAAATTAAGATTATTAGAAAGTGAAATAGTAGATTATTATAGAACTAATGGTTTCATAACTTGGGCTGACTTTTATACTTACCTAGGTACAAATGAGGAACTAATAAAACTCTTATCACAAATAGGATCTTATCCTTTAAAAAAGGAAGTAGATAAAGAAGATATTTCTGATTATAAAAGTGTTATTCTAGATTATAGTAGAAAACAACAAATCAAAAGATTAAATAAGAAATTATTAGATACTATTGATCCACTAGAACAAGCAAGACTTGCCGAAGAGATAAGAAAAATAAGGATTGGGGAGAAGCAAAATGGTAAATGAAATTAAAACTATTGAACAAAGAAAAGAAAGCCTTCTAAAAAAAGGTAGCGAAAAAGGATTTATCACTTATGAAGAGATGGCTAATGAATTAAAAGGATTAGAACTAGATAGTGATAGTCTTGACGATTTATATAACAGTTTAGTAGATGCTGGTATTGAAATAGTAAGTGAAGATGCTAATGATACAGAAGCTAGTGGTGAAGAAATAACTGATGATACTTTAGTTGAAAATATTACTTTATCTAAAGATATCAAGATTAATGATCCTGTTAGAATGTATTTAAAAGAGATTGGTAGAATACCATTACTTACTTCAGATGAAGAATTTGAAAATGCTCGTCGTGCCCTTGAAGGTGATGAAGAAGCTAAAAGAATTTTAG
>CAKOYC010000129.1 GCA_934130265.1 uncultured Bacilli bacterium | reverse complement strand
TCAGTAGTTGTTTTAATTTCTTCTTGAGTATCATTCTTTATAACAGGTTCTTCTTTTTTATCAGTATTAATTATATTATCAATTACTTTTTGACTTTCTTCTACCTCTATATCTGTTAGTAATTCTTTATTATCATTAGTAGTATCTTCTTTTTGTTCTTCATCTATTTTAGGTTGTTCTTCTCTAACTGGTTCTATTACTTCTTCATTATCTTCTTCAAGTTCAATCACTTCTCTACCTTTAACTAAAACATCAATATATAAGTGAAGAGTATCTTCATTTCTAATATCATAAGTAAAGTTATGAATAGCAATAGATCTATTATCTTCTTCTAACTCTTTAGTTAGCATAATATCAACAGGAATTGCATACTGAAAGTCTTCTTCTAAAGTTGAAGCTTCTGTCATCTTATAAGTACCACTAACTATCATATCGCCACTAATTGTACTAGGTCCTTGGAATGACAAAGTATGTTCTAAGGAAATACTTGTCACTTCCCCTATCATCGTCTTAAAAGCTATTTCTTTTTCAAATGAAATAATTTGTTTCATAAATTCCTCCTCTAGTTAAGTCTATTCTAAGGATAATTATTTATGAAAACAAAAAAAGTCCAAAGAAGCGGGGCTTCGAACGATAAAACCTATACTTATATATAGGTGGGTGTACATAGTCTATCTTCTAGGATCCCTAGTCAGTGAAAAGGTATTCAACACAGATAAACACTCATCAGTACTCCCTTATCGCTTCTTTAGTCGGTTTTATACTGTAAGCCGTATCGTCATTCTTTAGACAATTAAATTATATCAAATATATATTTTAATAGCAAGCATGGTGTCTAATATTTTACAGTTTTTTATTTATCTTTAATCGATATGTAATCACTATAAAAAAATTTCTACATATTATATTTTTCTTTGACTTCTTCTAGAAAAGATGAATCAGCAAAATAATTTATTCCCATAGCCTCTTTTACTTCTTTTAAAGTCTCACTTGCTTTTTCTCTTGCTCTTTTAGTCCCTTCTTTTAAAACATTATAAACATATTCTGGATTCTTAGCTAACTCTTCTCTTCTTTCTCTAATTGGTTTTAACTCTTCTTGTAAGATATCATTTAAGAATCTTTTAATCTTCATATCACCTAGTCCACCTTTTCTATAGTGTTCTTTTAACTCATCTAGGTTTTTATATTCAGGTAAATATTTTACAAAAGAATCTTCCTTACAAAAAGTATCAAGATAAGTAAATACAACATTACCTTCTACTTTTCCCGGATCTTCTATTTTTATATGGTTAGGATCAGTATACATTGAAAATACTTTTCTTTTTATTTCCTCTGGACTATCTTTTAGATAAATACAGTTACCTAGTGACTTACTCATCTTAGCATTACCATCTATTCCTACTAATCTTTTTTCATTTTCATTAGAAGGAAGCATTGCTGTTGGTTCTACTAAAACTTCACCATAAATAGAGTTAAACTTTCTAACTATTTCCCTTGCTTGTTCAATCATTGGTAATTGATCATCTCCTACTGGAATAACTGTCGCTTTAAAAGCAGTTATATCAGCTGTTTGACTAACCGGATAAGTAAAAAATCCAGCAGGAATACTTTCTTCAAATCCTCTTAGTTTTATCTCTTCTTTTACAGTGGGATTACGATGAAGTCTTGCTACTGTTACAAGATTCATATAGTAGAAAGTAAGTTCCGTAAGCTCTGGTACTTCTGACTGAATAAAATAATTTACTTTTTCTGGATCTATTCCACATGCTAAGTTATCTAAAGCCACTTCAAAGATATTATCTCTTACCTTCTTCGGATTATCAAAGTTATCTGTTAAAGCTTGGGCATCTGCTGCAAACAAATACATCTCATCATAATCTCCTTCATTTTGAATTTTCACTCTACTTTTTAATGACCCAACATAGTGACCGATATGTAAAGGTCCCGTTGGTCTTTCGCCTGTTAATAC
>CAKOYC010000128.1 GCA_934130265.1 uncultured Bacilli bacterium | reverse complement strand
GAGGGATTAATATTAATGAGTGAACTAGAAAAACTAAAATTAAATGATGAATTTAATGCTTACTATGACTATGAAGCAGTTATTAGAAAAGAGAAAAATTCTGAATATGCCAGTGGCAGAGATGATGGACTAGCCGAAGGAGAAAAAGCTGGAGCTAATAAAGAAAAATTAGCTATAGCAAAAATAATGCTTCAAGGAAAAGAATCGTTAGATAAAATAATGAAGTATACTGGTCTAAGTAAAAAAGAACTTACTATGTTACTATAAGTACTGATTGTGGAGACTACTATAGTCTCTTTTTTTGATATTTTATTTCTTTTCATTTGTAAAAAAAATAGGAAGCTAGTAAAAACTAACTTCCAAAAAGAATAAAAAGGGGTTGGCTAGTGTGATACTAGCTACCAATTCGCCTAATTCCGAATTGGTGATTTTTATAATACCCATAAAAGGGTAGTTTGTCAATTGTTTTTTGTAAAATTTATTAAAAAAATTATTAGAGTGAGTGGTAGACATTTTTTAGTATATAAATTATACTTTAGTAAAGGAGAAAATAAGATGTTAAAAGTAGAAAATATTACTAAATATTATAACAAAACTAAAGCGGTTGATAACTTATCATTTACCGTAGAAAAAGGAGAAATATTCGGACTTTTAGGTGAAAATGGAGCGGGAAAAACAACAACATTTAGAATTATTCTAGGACTTATTAACGCTTCAAGTGGTAATGTTACTTTAGATGGTAAAAAAATAGACTATAGTCTAACTGATAAAATAGGATATGTTACAGAAGAGAGAAGTTTACTTACTAAAATGACTGTTAAAGACCAAATACTACTTTATGGTGTTTTAAAAGGAATGAGTGAAGATAACATTCTAAAAGAGATGCGTAAGTGGTTAAAGAAATTTCAAATATCAGACTATGAAAATAGAAAGATAAAAGAATTATCAAAAGGTAATCAACAAAAGATTCAGTTTATTGCAGCAGTTATTAATAAACCTAAACTATTAATATTAGATGAACCGTTCTCTGGTCTTGATCCTATTAATGTTGAAATGTTAAAAAAGGCAATTATAGAATTACAAAAAGCAGGATGTTCTATTATTTTCTCATCGCATCAGATGGAACAGATAGAAGACTTTTGTGAAAAGCTTGTTATCCTATCACATGGTAAAGTAGTAGTAGCAGGGTACTTAAAAGATATAAAGAATGAGTATAGAAAGAAAAATATTTTACTTAGAGGAGATAATCTTCCTCTTGATAAAATAAGAAAACTAAAAGGGGTTATTTCTCTTTGTGAACATAGAGGAGAATATTTAGTAAAGATAGAAAGTCTAGATATAGCAGATTCAATCTTTAAACTAGTAAAAGACTATAATATTACTAAATATGATGTAACAGAACCAACTCTAAATGAAATATTTATTGAGAAAGTAGGTGTTAATAATGACTAGAAAGTTTTTCTACCTTATGAAGCTAAGCTTTAATAAGAAATTAAAATCTAAATGGTTTATTGCTGTTAATATAATACTTGCTCTATCTTTATTTGCTCTATTTAATCTAAACTCAATTATAACTTTCTTTGGAGGTGAATTTGATAAACCATTAAAAGTACTTGTTTATGATAAGACTAATATCTCTTATCCTTATTTAAAAAATAATATAGATAGTTTAACTAGTGAGTTAGAAGATAAAAAACTAGTAGTAAAAAGTGTTAGTAATGAAAATAAAAAGATAAAAGATGATGAGATACTAATAAGTCTTAATCTAGATGATAACTTGTTAAAAGCTAAAGTTATTAGTGATAAAAAGATAGATAGTAGTGTATATCAAGTAATTTATCAAGGCTTAAATGCTACTAAACAACAAGTACTTATGGAAAGACTAAATCTAGATACTAATACCTTAGCATTACTATCTACTAATATAGATATTAAACGAGTAGTCTTAAGTGATAAAAAGAGTCAAGATG
>CAKOYC010000127.1 GCA_934130265.1 uncultured Bacilli bacterium | reverse complement strand
TTAACTATTGTTTGATCATTATAAACATAAAGATTATCATAACGAATGTTACGATCTTTTAATTTCATATCTATTAATTCTTTTGCTTGATTTGGTGCATAAATAGCAGGTATATTTACCATTTGTAATAAGAATGGTATAGCTCCAATATGATCTTCATGACCATGAGTTATAAATAAAGCTTTAATTTTATCTTCGTTTTGTTTCAAAAAAGAATAGTCTGGTAATACATAATCTATTCCTAATAAATCTCCTGCAAAAGAAACACCAGCATCTAAAATAATAATTTCATCTTTATGCATGACGCAGTACATATTACGTCCAACTTCACCTAAGCCACCTAGAACAATAACCTTTGTTTCATCTGACTTATTCATTTTTTCTCCTTTCTTTGAAGTTAATAATAAGAAAGAACTAACCGACATAAATTATACTATATAAATAAATATTTGTCTAGCTTGACTTTTTAGAAAAAAAGTGGTATAATCTAGCCACGAATATGGGAGGAGTATAGTAAATGACTTAGTCTAAAACTCTTGCTATTTTAGGTGATTGGTGGTATAATATAGGCACCAATTGAGATTAGGGGGTAAAATTATGAAAGATAATCTAAAAAAAGTTGGAATGTTGTCATTAATAATAATGATGATTGGTTCGTTTTTTTCAGGACTTGTATTAAATGTAGAAGCAACTTCTGTTCCAAAGTCTTTTACAGCAACTTCTGAAAAATATCTTGATGGTTATATTGCTGGATATCATTTTGGAAAAAAGAAAAATAGTGCCGGAGGATATGTTTATTGTAACAATATTCACAAAGGAACTCCACATGGTGAAAAAATGACACTTGTGGGACAAGCTCCAGCAGGTATTGCTTACATTTTATCTAATGGTTATCCAAGTAGGAAAATCACAGGAAATAGTGATTATGATTACTATATTACACAAGCAGCTGTTTGGTGGTATTTAGATGATACAACTGGTTCTAGTAATTTATCACAAAGTTTTAAAACTACTGGTAGTGACCCACATGGTCTAAGAAAATATGTTAAGTCATTAGTTACAGCAGCAAAAAAAGTAAAAAGTTACTCTACAGCTAGTCTTACAGTTAATAATGCTAGTAGTGCTATGACTTTATCTAGTGACAAAAATTATTATGTTTCAAATAGCATTGGTGTAACTGCTAAATCTGTAAGTGGTAAATATAGTGTATCTTTATCAGGAGCACCTAGTGGAACAAGAATTGTTAATGCTTCAACTTTGAGTGATGCTAGTTCTTTTGCTACTAATGAAAAATTTAAAGTAATGGTACCAGTATCTAGTGCTCAAAATTTAAAAACAACTATTACAGTAAATGTTAAAGCTACGGGAAAAGTTAATAAAGCTTATGAATATAAGTCATCTGATAGTTCAGTACAAAATGTTTATGGAAAAGCTTTATATCCAACAACTAGTAACTTATCAGCTAAAACTACACTTAATTTAGCAACAAGCAAAGTATCAATTACAAAGATTGATTCAAAAACTAAGCAAGGTTTAGCTGGAGCTACATTTGTTTTGTATGATAACTCTGGTAAACAAATTACAACTTGGACATCAACAACAGGAGCTCATATAATTCAAAACTTACCAAACGGTACTTATACATTAAAAGAGACTAAAGCACCATCTGGATATAAAATAAGTAAAGAATCAACAACCTTTACAATTAGTGATACTAATCGTGATGTAACAGTTAAAGTAGAAAATACACTTTATAGTAAAGTATCGATTATTAAGATTGATTCTAAAACTAAGGTTGCTTTAGCTGGAGCAGAATTTGTTTTATATGATAATTCTGGAAAGAAAATAACATCTTGGACATCAACTGGTAAAGCTCATGTAATTCAAAATTTACCAAATGGTACTTATACATTAAAAGAGACTAAAGCACCATCTGGATATAAAATAAGTAAAGAATCAACAACCTTTACAATTAG
>CAKOYC010000126.1 GCA_934130265.1 uncultured Bacilli bacterium | reverse complement strand
CCCTCTACCATATCTAAGTATGAAGCAAATAATCCTTGTGATCTTAAGTTTCTATGATATGTTATAGCAAAGCGATGAACCTCTTCTTGAATCTTAGCAAGGTAGATAAATAATGGACTATTTTTACTAACATCTAAGATATTATTATTTTCATCTATTATAACACTAGTCTTATGATGTTTGTCTTTCTTTAGTCCTATTATTTTTATAGATAAGTTTAGTGATTTAAGTACCTCTTTAGCTACAGCAACTTGCGTCTCTCCTCCATCCATTACAATTAGGTCTGGTAGATAATCGTTTTCCATAATCGCCTTAAAGTATCTTCTATAGATTACCTCTCTCATCGCTCCTAAATCATCTTTTACTTCACTCTTAATTTTATATTTACGCCATCTATTTTTTAAAGGAACAAAATCTTGAAAGACAACCATAGCCCCTACATAGTAAGTTCCAAATAAATGAGAGTTATCAAAGCTTTCCATTACTGAAATATCTTTTCCAAGTAGACTAGACAATTCTTTTAAAGCTTTACTCTTTAAACTATCATCTTTCTTTTCTTTTTCTATTTCTTCTTTTAATAAGATATTAGCATTACAACTAGCAAGATCAAGTAGTTTCTTTAAGTCACCCCTTTTAGGAGTATTAACTTTAACTTTCAAATACTCACTTAATAAATCACTATCAACCACATCTGGTACCAATATCTCTTTTGGTTTTAAATTTTTTTCATAGAAATTAATTATATATCTTAATAAGTCTTCTGATACTTCTCCAAATGATGATAACAAATCATGACTTCTCCCAAATAGTAATCCATCTCTTATAAAAAAGACTGTTATTGATAGGTAGTTTTCTTCTTTAGCAAAAGCAAATAAATCTAGATTATAGTTATTCTTTAGATCTATTTTTTGTTTAGTTAAGGTAACATTTATATCATCTAGCATATTTTTAAGTTCTAGTGCTCGCTCAAAGTTTAATTTTTCACTAGCTTTATCCATCTCACTTTTAATTTTTTCTACTATTTCCCTACTATTACCATTTAAAAATCTAGTTATCTCTTCTGTCATTTCAAAAATAACTTTAGGATCTACTTCCTTTACACAGTACCCTAAACACTCATGGATATGGTAATATAGACATTCTTTCTTTTTTAGATGTTCACACTTTCTTAAAGGATAAAGTCTATTTAACATTAAAACAGTCTTTCTAGCTGCCGCTACATTAGGATAGGGTCCAAACAGTTTATGATTAGTTTTCCTACTGGCATTACGAACTACTTTTAGCCTTGGGTACTTCTCTTTAGTTAATTCTATATAAGGATAAGTTTTATCATCCTTTAAAAGAATATTATATTTAGGATCATATTTTTTTATTAAAGTTATTTCAAGAATAAGTGATTCTAATTCACTACTAGTAACAATATACTCAAAGTCATCTATATCTTCTACTAACATAGCTGTCTTTCCTGTTACAGTTCTAGTAAAATAACTTTTTAATCTTCTCTTTAGATTTTTAGCCTTACCCACATAGATAATTACCCCCTCTTTATTTTTCATTTGGTAACTTCCCGGTAGTTCTGGTACTAAAGAAAGCTTTTCTTTAAAGTCCTTCATAAACATCACCATTTCTCTATAGATACTATACCATATATTTGTTTTTTTAAAAAGTAGATAAACTTAACTGCAGGATAAAATGTTACTATTCAGCTGTGAATAGTAACTAGCAGTTGATCCAAATATTAGAAAAACTCAACTAAATATTATTCCATATATATTTCATGGTATGATTATTTCTGAATCACTTGTTCTTTTAGATATAGCAAAAAATCTTAAAGATGATTTTTCTTTAATACAGATGGAATCTGTTGTTAAAAGAATTAGAAGATTATTTAGTAACAAACATTTCAACCCTTATGAATTTTATAATAAAATTATTGCTTATGTAATTCTTAACTATAAATTAAAGCATAATGATAAACGAGTTCA
>CAKOYC010000125.1 GCA_934130265.1 uncultured Bacilli bacterium | reverse complement strand
GTTATTTGTGAGGATTGTTTCAATAATACGATTACTTATCGTGATAAGCCTTTTAATGTGCTTAAGTATGAGACTAGGATGAATAATTTGCTTATTAGTGAAGTTGAAGATATAGTAAGCTATTTAGACCACGATACACCTAAGGTATTAACTTATGGAGATCCTGAGTATTTAAGAGCTAATCAAGATAAGTTGAGTGAAGGTTTTGATGATTTGTGTTCAGTATTCTCGGCTGATTTCTTCTATGAATTTACTAATAAGGGTATTGATAAGGGCAGTGTTATTAAGACAGTTCTTTGTGATAAGTTAGGTCTTAATATTGATGAAATCTGTGCCTTTGGTGATGCAGAGAATGATATTACAATGCTTAAAAATTGTGGCCTTGGTGTATGTATGGCTAATGGTCAAGACAGAGCTAAGGAAGCTGCCGATATGATTTGTGGTGATAATGATCATGATGGCATAGCTTATGCGTTAGAGAAGATATTGGAAAGATGATTAAGTTCATCTTTTTTAAATTTAAAAGGAGACTGTAATACCGCAGCACTACTCGCCTCCTTTAGTGACTAATTTTTGTGTTGTCTGCCAACCCTCGGTCCTTTACATAACCGCATTTCTTACGAATTTTAATGTTGTTCGCCAACTTAATTTTTATATCAGATTAATGTGTTAGTCGCACAATTAAGATTATACCAATTCTAAGTTAATTTAACAGTTGCGATTATATAAAGTGTTAAATAATGGCTTAAATAGGCGCTATCATCGTTGTTTGATAGAAAAGAAAATGTTGTATGGAACTATTTTCTTGAAAAAATAGCTTCTTTAACTTCAGTATATTTCTTTTCAGGAATAGGTAAGATTGTACCGTCTTGTAGTTGTAGATTAAAACGTTCTATCTCGGTAACATAACTTGGATTAATTAGAAAGCTTGTGTGTATTCTTAATAGATGATCATTATATTTGTTTTCAAAGTCACTTAGTTTGCCATTGATTGTAATATTTTCGTTTTTAGTATGAACAATTAATTTGGTTGCTTTCTTAATGGTTTCTACATATAAAACATTATGGATAGATATACGATGAACTTTCATATCGCATGCTTGTAGGGTAATGTAGTAATCTGGCTTTTCAACTAATCTAACAGGTATTCCGGCATTTTCATAATGAACTGGATAAATAGTATCTCTATCATCTTTTTTCCATTCATTACTAACATGTACAAGAGCTATTTCCCATTTAGATTTGTTTAGATGCCATGATAATTGTACTCTTTGATTATGTAAATCAGTATTACCACTAGGGTAGTGAGTATAGATTTCGTAATGAAGAAGAACTTCATGTGCATTTTTGTTTAGAGTGATACATTGTACACGAATAGAACCTATAGTAAATGTTAGTTGATGTTTTTCTAGTGAGAAAGCATTCAATAAATTATTTAAACCTTTTATTTCTTGGCCTTCTACTGGTCCAATCCATAATACATCATCACTTAAACTATCAAAGAATGGCTGTAAGTGATTGTTATAATATTCCGTAATAATATTTAGTGATTGTTCAATTAGTTCATTAGTTATCATAAGCTCATTATAAGTCATTTAAATAATAAATAAGTGATTTAATTAAAAATAATGGAAAATATTTGATTGATGATTAGAATGATTTTCATATGAAAAAGATGGTTAAGTATCTGGCTACTATAGGAATGGTAGCTATCCTGATATTTTCTAGTGTTAATCTTGTTAGTGCTGATGATAATCGTACTGAAAAGATTGTGAATAGTATACCCTTTATATTGTTGATCACAGAATCAATTGTAGGTATCACAATACTTTGGCTTGCATGGAATGAAAAGAGATGAGTTTAACACTTGTGTGGATACAAAGATTCAATTGTTGGCTTAAATAAAGGATATTACGAATGTTTCCTGTAAACTTATGTGTTGTATGGAAACATTTTTAATTTGGTATTCAAAATTGCGCAAAAAGAAGATATTAACTAAATATATATTTAGATAGTGGCACTATAATATTCTTCATG
>CAKOYC010000124.1 GCA_934130265.1 uncultured Bacilli bacterium | reverse complement strand
ATGCAGACCCATGTGTTCTTGGTAATAAATCAATAGATGCACTAAGTGGTCTTATTTCATCAAAACGTCTACCATCACTTCTTAATTTTTCTTTAACTATTATCTTTCTAAATAAGTTATATTCTGTATCACTAATTATTTTACTTACTTTATATAATAAGATATCTAAGTCTTCTAAATCTTTATTTTCTTCCTTATATTTAGTTAAAATATTCTCTTTAATTTCATCTAATCTTTGATATCTTTCTTGTTTAGCTTTTATTCTTAAAGCTTCATCTATATCTTTAGAACAAAGACTTTCTACTTCACTTCTTAACTCATCTTCAATTTCTATTTTTTCATATTCCATTTCTTTAATATCATACTCACCTAAAATATCCAATTGGAATTTACAAAGTTTCTTTATCTCTTCATGAGCTAACATTAAAGCATCAAGCATAGTATCTTCATCTAACTCTTTACTACCAGCTTCTACCATTGTAATAGCATCAATTGTACCAGCTACTGTAAGGTCTAATTTACTACTTGCTAATTCTTCTTGAGTTGGATTAACTACAAATTTATTATTTATATAACCAATCTTTACTCCTGCTACTGGTCCTGCAAAAGGAGCGCCTGTTAACATAGTAGCAAGACTTGATCCAAACATAGCAGTAAGTTCTGGTGAACAATCTTGATCTACTGATAAAACTGTATTAATGATTTGTACTTCATGCTTAAAATCTTCCTTAAATAAAGGTCGCATTGGTCTATCAATCATTCTAGCAGCAAGAGTTGCCGCATCAGTTGGTCTTCCTTCTCTTTTAATAAAGCCTCCAGGAATCTTTCCTACTGAATAAAGTTTTTCTTGATAATTAACTGTTAATGGGAAAAAGTCACTTAATAAGTTAGCTGTTTTTCCTACTACTACTGCCGTAAGTATTACTGTATCATTATAACGAACTAAAACAGAACCAGTTGCTTGTTTAGCAAGTTCTCCTTGTTCTACTACAATTTTTCTACCATGAAAATCAAGTTCAAATACTTTTTTCATACATACCTCTTTTCTATCTATAGAAAAAGAAACACTAGTATTTAGTGTTACTTTCTAAGTCCTAATTTTTTAACAACTTCACGATACTTTGCTACATCAGTCTTAGCTAAATATTTAAGTAGACTACGACGTTGTCCAACTTTCATTAAAAGACCACGATTTGAATGATAATCATGTTTATGTTCTTTTAAATGAGCTGTTAACTTTTCTATTTCTTTTGTTAAAATAGCGATTTGTACTTCTGTTGAACCAGTATCTTTTTCATCTCTTGCAAATTCTTTGATGATTTGTTGTTTTTCAATCTTTGTTAAAGCCATTACTAACACTTCCTTTCTTTAATAAATCCACCATATTCTAATAAAAAGTAGTAGGAAGAACTGCTTAATACGAGAACAGGTAACTGTACATACTATACTATAGAAATAGCTTTTTGTCAAAAGAATATTGTCAATTTTTCAAAAGACTATCCTCATCTAATAGAAAGTCATATATTCCCATAATAACTATCCCTTGTTCGTTTTGATATTTAACAATATCATCTTTAACAATAATGATCTTTTTAAAGAAATCATTTACGTTAGCTAATGGCCTTATTTCTTGATTCTTTTTCTCTTCTGTATCTAGGTTTAATGATGACTGAACATAATACTTTTCACTCCCTTTATTAGCAATAAAATCTATTTCTAACTTAGTAGTTGAAGAATTAGTTCTAACATCTACTACACCAACATCAACAGAAAAGCCACGTCTTTTTAATTCAAGATATATTACATTTTCCATAATATGATTTTCTTCTATTTGTCTAAAATTCAAGAATGAGTTTCTTATTCCCATATCAGTAAAATAATATTTTTGTGGTGTTTCAATATATTTTTTTCCTTTTACATTATATCTCATAGCTTTTTCTATAATGAAACTATCTTCTAAATAAGATAAGTAATTATATATAGTCTTATTAGTCATTGTTGATTTTGAATCAAAGCTCTTAAAAGAATTAGCTAGTTTTAAAGGATTAGTTAATAACCC
>CAKOYC010000123.1 GCA_934130265.1 uncultured Bacilli bacterium | reverse complement strand
AGCTATTATGTTTTTACCAGCAGAAGCAATATTTGCAGAGATTAATGCTTATCATCAAGACTTAGTAGATTATGCTTATAGAAGAAGAGTGTTTATTACTAGTCCTACAACCTTAATATCTACCCTAACCGTTATTCAAATGATTATTAAGAATATGGAAAAAGACAAATACACCTCTATTATTCATGAAGAGTTAAATAAATTAGGCTTAGAGTTTGCTAGATATAAGGAACGTTGGGATAAACTATCTAAAAGTATTCAAACAGTTAATAAAGATGTTGAAAATGTATCTATTACTACTGATAAAATATCAAAGAAATTTACATCTATCAATCAAGTAGATATAAAAGCTTTAAAAGAAGAAGTCTAATTATGGACTTTTTTCTTTGTATAAATCCTTTAATAATTTGTATACTAAAAATAGATTGGAATAAAGTATATTAGGTGAATAATTTGATTAGAATAATAATATATCTATTAGGATTTATGTTTACGACACTAGGTTTCTTCTACTTTATCTGTTATACCAATCTATTTACTTTTGGTTATTCATTTAGTGAGTATTTAAACTTTATGTTTACCCATTATAAGACTTATAGTCTATTACTAGGAATAATCCTACTTATTATTTCTATCTATGGAAGGAGAGAGAAAAGATGATATATATTTATGATATTTTACTAAACTTAAGACAAATGGATGAAGGATTAGAGTTTTATGAGTGGAAGGAAGATGACTCGATTGAACACATTAAAAAGGTACCCTTATTTAAAGTATCTAAGACTTTAATAGAAGATTTATTTACTAATAAGTTACAACTAGATATAACAATATTACCTAAAATTAGAAATAAAGCCATCTGCTACTTTAATGGTGAGACTAAGCAAATACCATATCTTGTTTTACTATCAGATGGTAGAAAGTGTTTTGCTATAGAGTTAGATAATAAAGGTAATACTCTATATAAAAGTAGTTTATTACTAGATGAAGAAGAAGAAGTAATTGAAATGACTGAAGAGTTAGTAGAGATGCCTATTGGATACAAAAAAACAAAGATAAAGAATAATAAAGAACAATTAACTAGATTTGAAAAGGATAATCAAAAGTTTTTATTAAGAGAGCTAGAGAAAATAAAAGATAATAAAGAAGAGATAAATTATCTATATGAAGAGTACTTTGATAATAACTTAACTAGTATTGAAGATAAGTTTAATACTTTAAAAGATAATATTTATAAAGGTAGTAGTAATTATATTAAAGAACTAAAAAGCTTCTTCTTAATTAATAAAAATGTATAATTTTTAAGTATTAGTACAATCTATCTATAGGAGGACTATAGATGAAAAAATTAATAATATTACTTAGTATTTTCTTATTAACAGGATGTACTGATATTTTAAATACTCCTAGTAGGAAAGTAGAGGAGTTTTTAGGTAAATATCAGACAATGGATACATCTATTATTAAAGAGTTAGATGACTCTATAGAAGATATTGATGCTAGTGATAACTATAAGATGGAATATAAAAATCTCTTAAAGAAACAGTATCAGAATTTGTCTTATAGTATAAAAGATGAAAATATAGATGGGGATAAAGCATCAGTTGAAGTAGAAATAGAAGTATTTGATTACTATAATACTTTAGAAAAAGTAGATGAAGATATAAAGAAGTATCCAGATGATTTTAAGGATGAGAAAAATAAGAGTAGAAAAGAGAAAATAGAAGAGTATAAGATTAAACAGTTAAAAGCTACTACTAGTAAAACTAAATATACCATTATATTTACACTTACTAAAAAGAATAATAAATGGACTTTAGATAAAGTTAGTGATGAAGACTTAAAGAAAATTCATGGATTAAGTGAATAATTTGAGCCATTTTTAAGTTTTTATTGATAAAAAAATGTACATTTTAATTTACAAATCAACAAATGAATTTTACAGTCAGTTTACACTAAGTTAACATGGGGGGGGGGTATTAAATAGTAATATTCTCCTTTTAAATATCTATAAAAGATAGACTGATATTGTAGGTCTATTCTTTTTTTTATTGAAATAAAAAAGTACTGGTTCTATAGTCAATTGATTAATGTCAAATTAAATGATATGATTAAAATG
>CAKOYC010000122.1 GCA_934130265.1 uncultured Bacilli bacterium | reverse complement strand
TCCTATAATTATTTCTAATAAAAAATTATTAGTAAGTCCTATAATAGTTACTACTATAGCAATATCTAGTGAACTAACAAGACTTATTATATTTAATAATCTTTTATAGTTAACTTTCTTTAAATCTAGATTATAGCAATTAACTAAATATTGAACTTCAATTGGTTTCTTTCTCTTCTTATCTTTTTTACATTTGCCTACTAGTATTAATTCGTAAATTAACAAAACAACTAAAAAAGTCAAAAGAAATACAACTATCTCTGTCATTTATATCATCTACTTTCTCTAACAAAATTATATCAGAAAAGTTAAAAAAAAAGAAGACTAAGCTTCTTCTACTAATTTCAAGATAACAGTTAAAGCTCCATCTCCACGACGTTCACTTAACTTAATGATTTGTGTATATCCACCGTTACGGTTAGCATAACGAGGAGCTAGTTCATTAAATACCTTTTCTACTACTTTCTTATCATTGTGAACAAAAGCAAGTGCTCTTCTACGTGATCCTAAATCACCTTTCTTACCATAAGTAATCATTCTATCAACCATTTTTCTTACTTCTTTTGCTCTTGTTTCAGTAGTTTGAATTTGTTCATTCATAATTGTTTGTTTGGTAAGAGTTGCTAACATACTACGTCTATGTTTATTATCAACACCTAATTTTCTATATGCCATAGTTACCTCCTTCTAATCGTCGTCTCTTAAATCAAGTCCTAAATCTTTAATCTTATCAAGAACTTCTTTTAATGACTTCTTTCCTAAATTACGAATCTTCATCATATCATTTTCACTCTTATTAACTAAGTCTTGTAATGTATGAATACCTGCACGTTTTAAACAGTTATAAGCACGTACAGAGAAGTCTAAATCTTCAATTGAAGTTTCTAAAGCCTTTGTTTTAGGATCTTCAGTCTTTTCAATCATCATACCACTCATATCAGCTATATCACTTAAATCAGTTAATAAATTGAAGTGTTCAATTAAGATTCTTGAAGCTAAAGCGATAGACTCTTCTGGTTTAATAGAACCATTTGTCCATACTTCTAAAACTAATTTATCATAACTTTCATCTTGTCCTACACGTGCACTTTCAACAGTTGGTGTAACACGTTCAATAGGAGAATAAATTGAATCCATTAAGATAAATCCTTTAGCTCTATTCTCATTCTTTAATCTAGAATCTTCACTCTTAACATATCCTCTACCATTAGTAACAATCATTTGCATAGAAAGTTTTCCACCTTTAGCAAGATGAGCAATTACATGATCTTTGTTGACAATTTCAACATCAGAACTAGTAGTAATATCACCAGCAGTTACTACACCTTCTTCAGATACATCAAGAGAAATAATCTTAGTCTCACTAGTAAAGTTTTTAACAACTACTCCTTTTAAATTAAGAACAATAGTAGTTACGTCTTCAACAACACCATCGATTGTTTGAAATTCATGAAGAACTCCCTCAATCTTAACAGCACTAATAGCACTACCTGGTAAAGATGATAACATAACTCTTCTTAAGGCATTACCTAAAGTAGTTCCGAATCCTCTTTCTAATGGTTCTAATTCAAATTTTCCATAAAAATTACTTTCTACATAATCAGTAATTTTATATACTGGCTTTTCAAATTCTAACATGATTTTCGCCTCCCTTAATTATCCACGTGGTCTCTTTGGTGGACGACATCCATTATGTGGAATTGGTGTTACGTCAGTAATTGAAGTAACTTCAAGTCCTGCAGTTTGTAATGAACGAATAGCAGTCTCACGTCCTGGTCCTAAACCTTTAACGAAAACTTCAACCTTTCTCATTCCTAAATCATAAGCAGCTTTAGCAGCTTGTTCAGATGACATACCTGCAGCAAATGGAGTTGATTTTTTACTTCCTTTAAATCCTAAACCTCCACTTGATGCCCAACTAATAGCATTTCCATCCTTATCAGTAATAGTTACAATTGTATTATTGAATGTTGCATGAATATGTACAACACCTTCAGGAACATTCTTTTTAACTCTTTTCTTTCTTGTCTTATAAGCCATAATTCATAACCTCCTTTTCTACACTTTCTTCTTGTTTGCTACGGTTTTACCTTTACCCTTACGAGTTCTAGCATTACGAGAAGTTCTTTGACCTCTTACAGGA
>CAKOYC010000121.1 GCA_934130265.1 uncultured Bacilli bacterium | reverse complement strand
ATAATTGGTATAAAACAAATATGACAAGTTATACTTCAAAATTAGCAGATGAAACATTCTGTAGTGATAGAAGTATAGCAAGCGGAACTGGTTATAAAACTGATTCTTATACATTTTATGGAGCATATAATCGTTTAAAAGATAATAAAACCCCAAGTTTAAAATGTAGTCAGGATAATGATAAATTTAAAATGTCTAATAAGAGTGCTAAACTAGACTATCCAGTAGGGTTAATTTTAGCCGATGAGGTAGCCTTAGCTGGAGGAAGAGTTTATTATAATGGAGGATACTCACCCAATAGTAATTATTATCTATATAATGGTAAGTCCTACTGGACGCTCTCCCCGTCTCACTTCAATTCCTCCAACTCGCTTGCTCACGTTTGGTCTGTGTTGTCTTCAGGTAGTTTGAATCCGTGGCCTGACGTGCCGATTTCGCTTGGGGTCCGCCCAGTTATCAACCTGAAAGCTAATACGCTGATAACTAAAGGTGATGGCTCATCACTAAATCCATTCGTTGTTGCAATTAAATAGGACCCACATTGAGCGTGTATAATATGGTGTGTAAATTATAAATTTACATGACATATTTTTTATGAAATAGGGGAGGAAGAAAATATGTAGACCTTGTTAATATGATAAATGTTAATATAGAAAGTCATAATTTTGCACTATTTATGACTCTTTTTATGATAGAAACGTTTTGTAAAAAATGTTTGCTTTATCAATAACAATATAGTAAAATTATGTTGAAGAGAGGGATATATAATGAATCAAGAAATAGATAATGCAGTAGAAAAAATGAAAGCTACTGTAAATAACTTAGAAAAGAAATTTGGCATTGTTAGAGCAGGAAGAGCTAATCCTTCTAGTTTAGATGGAGTTATGGTTGAGTATTATGGCCAGATGACGCCTTTAAAACAGCTTGGAACTATTTCTGTTCCTGAAGGTAATCAATTACTTATTAAACCTTTTGATAAGAGTTGTCTAAAGAATATGGAAAAAGCTATTATTGCTGCTAACTTAGGATATAATCCTAGTAATGATGGGGAAACTATTAGAATAGTAGTACCAGCTCTTACGGAAGAGAGAAGAAAAGAACTTGTTAAACAAGTTAAAGCTTTAGCAGAAGAAGCCAAGGTTGCTATTAGAAATATCAGACGTGATGCTAATGAAAAAATAGAAAAAGAAGACTTAGCAGAAGATGAAGAAAAAGCTCTTAAAAATGATATTCAAGATTTAGTTAATGAATATAATAAAGATATTGAAAGACTAATGAAAGAAAAAGAACAAGAATTAATGACAATTTAATAAATTTGTGATAGTATAAACATTAAATCAATGAGAAGGAAGTAGTAGAAGATAAATAAAAGTAAAGAGAGATTATGGTTGGTGAGAATAGTCCTTTTATCCTTTGAATTCGTCCTTTGAGTCTTAAAGCAAAACTTTAAGCGTTACTCGCGTTAAGAGATTAGAGTGTATAGAAAACTATAAAATAAGGTGGTACCACGGATATGTTTCGTCCTTAGTTTATAGTTTTTTTCTATTAGAAAGAAGGTATAAAATGAATATAGAAGAGATTAAGAAAAATATAGAAGATGAATTAAATAGCTGTAAAGATATGAAAAGTCTTAATGATTTAAAAGTTAAGTACTTAGGAAAGAAAGGTATTATTACAGAACTTAGTAGTAAAATTAAAGAAATACCAAATGAAGAGAAGAAAGAGTTTGGAATGAAGATGAATGAGTTAAAGACTAGTTTTAATTCATTATATGATAGTAAGAAAACTTTATTTGAAGAAAAAGCTCTTAATGAGAGGTTAGCTAGTGAAAGTATTGATGTAACACTTCCTGCTACTCATATAGAAATAGGTAGTCCTAATATCTTAGAGAAACTAGTAGAAGATATGGAAGAGTTATTTATGTCAATGGGATACGATGTTATTGATGGACCAGAAATAGAAGAAGATAAATATAACTTTGAACTTTTAAATATACCTAAGGGTCATCCAGCAAGAGATGCTCAAGATACTTTCTATTTAAAAGATGATGAAATCTTACTTCGTAGTCAAACATCGCCTGTTCAAGTTAGAACTATGTTAGAAGCTAAGGGAGAAAAACCAGTTAGAATGATATGCCCTGGTAA
>CAKOYC010000120.1 GCA_934130265.1 uncultured Bacilli bacterium | reverse complement strand
CGCCACATGTGCATGAATAGATTATAGCATAATAATATAAAAAAAATAAAGTGTTTTAAGAAAAAAGTATTGACATTTATTCAGTTTATGAATAAAATATACTGGTATACCAAATTGGTATATTGGTGTAGCGAGGTGAAATAAGATGAAAAAGGATGATATAGTAAATGCTGCTAGAAGCTTATTTACAGATTATGGATATAAAAAAGTATCAATGGAAGAGATAGCTATTAAAGCAGGTGTTACTAAAAAAACAATTTATAATTATTTTCATGATAAAGAAGAATTGTTTGAATACTTTATCAAAGAAGAATTGGAGAAAATGACAGAAGTTTTTGAAGAAAACTTAAAAGAAAAGGAATCTTTTTCGGAAAGAATAACAAAGGGACTAAAAGAAATATTAATTTTTAGAAAGAATAGTGATTTCATTAGAACTATTATGAAAGATATTAGTGGTAATACAAACTTCATAAGTCAGTATGATGAAGCAGTAATAAACTATTTAGAAGAAAAGATTAATATAGCAATTTCTAAGAAAGAAATAAAAAAATGTGATAGTCATTTAGCGGCATTCATTATTTATAAAGTATGTTTTTCTATATTCTTTGAATATGACGAAAAGTTAGATGAAGATAGGGTAGTCAAAGAAGTAACTGCTATCTTAAAAGATGGTTTATTTGTAGAGGGGGAAAAATAAAATGAAAGATAAAAAGAAAAAAAGTTTATTTAATTATGTTATTTTATTAGCAGTATTAATAATTCCTTTTATGTATAGTTTCTTTTATCTAAAGGCATATTGGAATCCATATGGAAAAGGTAATCTTGATAATTTACCGGTTGCTATTGTAAATGAAGATGAAGGGAAAAAAGGTAAGGAGTTAGTTAATAGCTTAAAAGAAAAAAACACTTTAAAATTAAGTGTAGTAGATGAAGATAAGGCAAGTGATGGACTTACTAAACAAAAGTATTATGCTGTAATAACTATTCCAAAAGATTTTACTAGTAGTTTAGAAAGTGCTAGTAGTAGTAAGAAAAAACATCCAACAATTACTTATTCACCAAATCAAAAGACTAATTATTTAGCAAGTCAAATAATTGATAAGGTAGTAACTACTGTAGAAGCTAATCTAGATAATATGGCTAATGCTACGATAATAGCTGGCCTTGCTAGTAGTTTAGAAAAAGTACCAAGTTCTTTGGATACCGTAGTAGATGGTTTTAGCAAGTTAAGTGATGGTGCTGATAAATTGGTCGATGGTAGTAAAAGTGTTAGTGATGGAACCGATACTTTAGCAAATGGATATCAAGAGTTTCATCAAGGCTTAGAACAAGTAAGTGAAGGATCAAATACCTTTACTACTAACTTTAATGAACTAAATGAAGGATTAAATAAGTTAAGTGTGGAAACATCAAGATTAGATGAGTTAAAGATGAGTGCTCCAATATTAACAACTAGTATTGCTAACTTGACACTTGGATCAAACAATCTTACTGCTAGTCTTAGTAATTATGTAGAAGGTAGTAAAAAAATATCAACTTATGCAAATAGTGCTGCTAATACTATTGTTAGTATGCTAAGTAGTAGTTGTGAAGGAAGAAAAATGTGTCTTGGTGATACAACTGGCGATATGACTACATTATATAAGACAAGTGTTGCCTTACTAACTAAGAATGAGAAAGGACTTAATAGTTTTGAAACTATTAGTTATGGTAGTGATGCTATAGTAGATGGTAATAACAAGATAAATGCTGGCTTAAATGAGTTAAATGAAAAAACTGTATCACTAGAGACATTACCTAGTTCAATAGATGCCTTACAAACTGCTATAAATAGTGCTAAAGTAGGTAGTGATAAATTAAAAGAGGGTAATGATACTCTAAATCAAGGAGTTAATAAATTATTAACTAATTCTACTACTATTAAAAATGGTTTATTAACTTTATCATCTGGTTCTAAGACTTTAAATAATGGTTTAATAACACTAGATAATAGTGTTAAAGATGCTAAGAATACAGTTAAGAGTAAGAAAGATGCAACGGAAGAAGAGGTATCCACATTAAAAGATATAAGTAAATATAGTGAAAATGTCATTAAAGTAGATAAAAAGGTAGTTAATGAAGTACCATCATATGGAACTGCCTTCTCACCATTCTTTATCTCTATTGCTTTATGGGTAGGAGTCTTAATGTTATACATTATCTTATACTTTGA
>CAKOYC010000119.1 GCA_934130265.1 uncultured Bacilli bacterium | reverse complement strand
AAATTATGGAGTAGTGTTTGACTACTCTTTTCTTTTTGTAAAAATTATGCTATTCTCTAAATGAGAGGTATTGTTATGAAATATATTAAAGTATTAGTTATAGTAAGTTTGCTTATAGCATTTTCTCTACTTTTTGTATATAAAGATCAAAAAGTAGCAGTTTTAGGATATCATTCTTTTAGTAAAGATAAAGAAACTGATATGTTTATTATGCCAATAAATGAGTTTGAAGAACAATTAAAGTATTTAAAGAAACACCATTATAAGACATTAAGTATTGATGAATTTTATGATTACTATAAAGGTAAAAAAAATATTCCTAGAAAAAGTGTTTTAATCACAATGGATGATGGTTATCAATCTAATTATGATTTAGCATTTCCTTTACTAAAAAAATATGGAATGAAAGCGACTGTTTTCTATATTGGTTCTAATGAGACTGGTGAGAATAAAAACTATATGAATAAAGAGACATTGGATTTAATTAAAAAGAATTATCCTAATATAGAAATAGCATCTCACTCTTACGGACTTCATTACGATAAATCGATAGAAAAAGGGATAGATTATTTAACAGCAGATTTTGATAAAATGGGGGATGTAGTTAATACTAAGTATTTTGCATATCCTTATGGACATTATAATGAAGATATTATTAAAGTGTTAAAAACTAAGAAATATAAAATGGCTTTTGGGTTTGGACCAGGTAAGGAACATAGGAAAGCTAGTCGTGGTGATAATATTTATAAAGTACCAAGACTTAACATTACTAATGGAATGCCACTATGGAAGTTCTCTCTTAGATTAATTTTACCTTATTAATGTGAAAAAGTGTCAATGCCTATTTTGTCACTTTTCTTTTTACCTAATATTTGTTAGAATAAGAATAGAATAAGAAGGTGTTAGTATGCGTATAGGTGTAGATGTAGATGGAGTATTAAACGATGTGGCTGAATGGCATTTTGCTTACGGTTCTAAGTTTTGTACAGATCATAATATTAATCGTGGTTTTAATCCAAATGGTTATTATATGGAAGAACAATTTTATTTAACAGCCGAAGAGAATAGAGAATTTTGGAGACAATACATATTTGATTTGTTGTTAGCAATCCCACCACGTCCCTTTGCAACTGAAGTAATTCATAGATTAAGACAAGATGGTCATGAAGTATTTATTTTAACTGCTAGAGATAATCAATACTTAACTAATCAGTATGATGGTATGAGTGATTTCTATGTAAAACATTGGTTAAATAAATATAATATTGAATATGATGGGATAATAACGGGTACTACTAATAAAAAAGAAAAATGTATAAATGGAAAATTTGATATTATGATAGAAGATAAGAAAACTAATGTTGATATGATTAGTAAAATTATCCCTGTCTTTGTTTTTGATGCTCCATATAATCAGACCTGTAGTGGTACTAACGTGATAAGAGTTTACTCTTGGTATCAAGTATATCAAGAAATAACGGAAAAATTTGCTCCAGTAGAAATATTATAAGGAGGATGAATATGAAACTAAATAATAAAGGTTTTGGTATGGGAACATTAATTTTCTTTATATGTTTATTCTTTGTAGTATTACTTGCTGTAACTTATATAGCATATACAAATGGGATAGAAAAAAAAGATAATAATAGTAATTCTATACCAGAGATTAGAGAACCAGTAGATGAATAGGAAAGGAAGAGATACGAGTGAGAGTAGCAATTAATGGTTTTGGAAGAATAGGAAGACTAATTTTTAGAATAATGGATCAAGATAGTGATTTTGAAATAGTTGCTATTAATGATTTAACAGATGCAGAACAGTTAGCATATTTATTAAAATATGATACTGCTCATCGACCTTACAGAAAAGATGAAATATCTTTTGATAATGATATGCTTATTGTTGGAGATAAAAAAACAAAAGTTTTAAGTGAAAAAGACCCATCATTATTGCCTTGGAAAGAATTAGATATAGATTTAGTCTATGAATGTACTGGGCTATTCACTTCCCTTGAAAAGGCAAATGCTCATATAGAAGCAGGAGCTAAAAAAGTAGTTATCTCTGCACCAGCTAAAGGTGATGTTAAGACAGTAGTATACAATGTAAATGAAAATATCTTAGATAAAGATGATAAGATTATATCTGCAGCTAGTTGTACTACTAATTGTTTAGCACCAATTTTAAATGTTATCGAAAAGGAATTTGGAATAGAAAGTGG
>CAKOYC010000118.1 GCA_934130265.1 uncultured Bacilli bacterium | reverse complement strand
TAGAGTAATAGCTAAAGGATTAGCAGCATCACCTGGTGCAGCAACTGGTAAGATTTGTTTTACAGCTGAAGATGTTATGGCTTTTCATGAGAAAGGTGAGAAAGATTTATTACTAGTAAGGAATGAAACCTCTCCTGAAGATATTGAAGGAATGAATCTTGCTCATGGTATCTTAACCATGAGAGGAGGAATGACATCTCATGCAGCTGTAGTTGCTCGTGGTATGGGAACTTGTTGTGTATCAGGTTGTGGAAGCCTAGTAGTAGATGAAGTTAATAAAACAGTAACTACAAGTGAGGGATTAGTCTTTCATGAGGGGGATTATTTATCACTTGATGGAAGTACTGGTAATGTCTATGGTGAAAAAATATTAACAGTAGAACCTACTATCAGTGGAAACTTTGAAACTTTTATGGAATGGGCTGATAGTGTTAGAAGACTAAGAGTAAGAGCTAATGCTGATAATTATCGTGATGCTAAAGTGGCAAGGGAGTTTGGAGCTGAAGGAATAGGATTATGTAGAACAGAACACATGTTCTTTGATAAAGATAGAATCTTTAATTTTAGAAGAATGATTACAGCTGATACTAAAGAAAAAAGAGAAGAAGCTCTTACTAAGATTTTACCTTATCAAAAAGAAGACTTTAAAGATTTATTTAGAACAATGAAAGGCTATGAAGTAGTAATTAGATACTTAGATCCACCACTTCATGAGTTTTTACCGCATACTGATGAAGAAATAACTGAACTAGCTCCTACTTTAGATATGAGTTTTCAAGAGTTAAAAAATAGAGTAGAATCACTAAAAGAATTTAATCCAATGATGGGACATAGAGGTTGTCGTCTTGCTATTACTTATCCAGAAATTGCTGTTATGCAAACAAGAGCCGTTATTTTAGCAGCACTAGAAGTAATGGATGAAGGAATAGAAGTTACTCCAGAGATTATGATTCCACTAGTTGGTACAACTAATGAACTTTCTTATATTAAGAAAATAGTATGTGAGACAGCTGATCAAATCATTGCTAGTAGTAATAAATCGCTTAAATATAAAGTAGGTACTATGATTGAAGTTCCAAGAGCTTGTGTTATTGCTGATGAAATAGCAAAAGAAGCTGAATTCTTCTCTTTTGGTACTAATGATTTAACGCAACTTACTTATGGATTCTCTAGAGATGATGCTTCTAAATTTTTGAAAGACTATTATGCTAAAAAGATATTTGAACAAGATCCTTTTGCTACCATAGACCAAGATGGTGTTGGTAAATTAGTAGGTATGGGAGTAGTACTAGGTAAAAAAACAAGACCTAATATCGACCTTGGTATTTGTGGAGAACATGGTGGAGATCCAGCTTCTATTGATTTTTGTCATAGAGTAGGACTAACCTATGTATCATGCAGCCCTTACCGTATTCCAACAGCTCGTCTTGCCGCAGCTCAAGCAGTAATTAGAGAAAAAATGCATAACAATTAGTAAGTATAGTGCATTAACTTCATCTTATGATGGAGTTTTTTGTAAATATTTAATAAGTGAAGAACATTAATGATTATGATAGACTTTTCCTTACTTTCTGATATAATAATTGGAAAAGGAGAAAACAACAATATGAAAAAAGAAATTTATGATGATATGATGGACTATTATGATTCCTCTTATAAAATATTAATAGGTGATTATAGTGAACTAGAAGAATTAGAAAAAGACCCAAAAGTTCAAAAGTATATAATATTACAAGAACTAAAAAACAATCCATATCCTCCACAAAATAAAGATGAACTTGTTAATGAGTGTCAGAAAAAGTTTGGAATTAGTTTAGAAGAAACAAATGATATTTGGATATTTATGTGTGAACTTCCTTATGAGAGTTGTGTATTAAGATTTAAAGCTGTTTTAGATAAAAAATATATTAATCAAAACATAACAGTTTATCGCAATATTGAAAATCGTATGTTGAAATTTGTTACTGAAGAAGATAAGAAGGAATTTGAATCTAAGCATAGAGTTATAGAAGGAAATCTTGATATTTCTGATTTTAATGATAGATATAATAATGCTAGATTTACTTTTTTTAAGTCTATGATTGATGATAGTCAAGAAAAAGCAGTAGAAAAAATACTTTCATTGTATAAAAAAAGATAAGTTGTTAATGAAGACAATAATGTAATTATAAAAGTGGCTAATCTTGGATGATTTAACTCAGCTTAATTATGGTTCTCTAGATATAAAGCTATTATGCTAAAAAGATATTTGAACAAGATCCTTTTGCTACCATAGACCAAGATGGTGTTGGTAAATTAGTAGGTA
>CAKOYC010000117.1 GCA_934130265.1 uncultured Bacilli bacterium | reverse complement strand
AATGGTAAGAATGAGCTTGCCACACTGTGTTCTATTTTAACCAGTGAGAACATGGAAGAATTAAAAGAAATAGTAGGAAACTATAAGGAGGGATTAATATTAATGAGTGAACTAGAAAAACTAAAATTAAATGATGAATTTAATGCTTACTATGACTATGAAGCGGTTATCAGAAAAGAGAAAAACTATCTATAGCAAAAATAATGCTTCAAGGAGAAGAATCAGTAGATAAGATAATGAATTATACTGGTCTAAGTAAAAAAGGAACTAGTTTAATTACTAGCTCCTTTAATATTAACTATTAGATGTACTACTTGATTTAGCATTATCTATTAGTTTATTCATATATTCATCATAATCTTTCTTTAAAGAATCATCCTTAAATTCAAGACCAGCTTTTTTTCTAACTTCAATTAAAGTTTCATAACGAAGTGATGCATCAGCATTAAGCTTCTCATCCTTCAATTTATCTAGAATGTCATCCTTTGATTTCTTTAAAGAAGCCTTTTTCTTTTGATCAACTTTTAAAATAATATGATATCCATAAGTTGATTTAACTGGTTCAGTTGTATATTTTCCTTTTTCAAGTTTGATAGAGGCATTTAAGAATGCTTCATCCATACCACTATCTTTATTGAAATAATCAATTAAACCACCATCGGTTTTACTACCAGTATCGTCACTATACTTCTTAGCAAGTTTAGCAAAATCTGCTCCATCATCTAATTTCTTAATTAACTTTTCAGCTTTTTCCTTAGCTTTCTTTTCAGCATCTTCTTTTTCTTCAGTAGACATATCATCAGTAGTCTTTGGTTTAATTAAGATATGTCTTACCTTCATATCACCAATAACTTCTTCATCATAATATTTTTGTATTTCATCATCTTTAATATTATCTTTGATATAATCTTCAACAGCTAAATTTCTCTTATACTCTAAAGAAATCATATCACGAAGTTCATCAATACTTTCTACACCTAGATACTGCTTAACAGCAGCTAAGAAAGTTTCATCATTGTCACCATATTGTGATTTCATTTGACTTATTTGATTATCTACATACTTAGTTTCTTCATCAGTTGTTTTATATTTCTTATCGAAAATATTATGGTCAATCATATCAATTAAGACACTAATACCATATTTATCTCTTAAATCTTCATATAAAGTTTCTGCTTTGATTTTTCCACCCTTATATTTAACAATAGTAGAATTCTTTTCAAGCTCAGCTTTCTTTCCACAACCTGTAACTAATACACAAACTAAAACTATAAGTAATAGAAATGCTATACCTTTTTTCTTTTGCACGTTATTTCCCTCCTTCATGTTATCTACATGCAATATAATGATAACAAACCTTTAAGAAATAAGCAAGGAGTGGCGTAAAACTTCTCAAAAATAAATTGACAGGTTACTACTTTAAAAGTATTATTAACTTAGAAAAGGTGAGGAGTATTATGATAAAACTAAGAAATTTTAATTTAGAAAAAATCGATAAAATAAAACACTATAGTCTTTTAATGAGCCTTAATAGAGATAAAAATATCAATAAATATATTTCTCATAACTTTATCTCTTTCCTTGATAAACATGAAGCAGAATCTGATGATAAGATGGAAATAGGTAAATCATATGTAGTAAATAAAGATAAGAAAAATATTGGTGTAGTTGGAACTTTAGATATGTCTAGTACTGGGGTAGTAGAAGTATGGTATAGCATTGATAAAGACTTAAGAGGAAAAGGTTATGGGGAGAAAGTATTAGCTCAAATAACCCCTTATTTAATAGAAAATATTAAAGGACTAAATGATATAGAATTAAAAATAGATAAAAATAATAAAGCTAGTAAAAAAGTAGCCTTAAGAAATGGATATATACTAGATGATGAAGACAAAGAATTAGGAATAGACATCTACCATTATTTTGGAAAACACTAAAAAACATCCTTCAAATAATCACACATTTAGAAAAATACCATAAAATAATGTGAACACTAGAAAAAAAGGAGGATTAATTTATGGGTAATTGCAATTCATCAAGTGCTATTGTTTTAGTACTATTTATCTTACTAGTAATCATTATAGGTGCCTATATTTAATTTAAAAGGGAGGTGTTAAAATGTCTTGTTCAAATAATCAACCAGTAACCACTTCTTGTGGATGTTCTAAACCTAGAAATAGTTTCGTTATAATTATAGTTTTATATATCTTATTAGCTATTATTTTAGGAAGTGTTTGTACTTGGTAGTTAAACCTTAGAGCTTTGTTTCTAAGGCTTTTTTCTTAAAATAAGTATATAAATAAACT
>CAKOYC010000116.1 GCA_934130265.1 uncultured Bacilli bacterium | reverse complement strand
TTCTAACATATCATCTAAAGCAGTAGTAAAATACTCTTTTGCTTTTACTATATCACTATCCGTAAAGTCACCCTTTTTTAATTTTTTGATTTGTTTTTTAATAAGATCTAAAGCTTTATCTTCTTTATTAGGTGTTACACCTGATCTAATTAATATTAAATCATCACACTTATTAGGACTACTTCCTATATAGTAAGCAAGAGAAGATTTTTCTCTAACTTCTTGAAATAGTAAAGAGTTTTCTCCCCCACCAAGTATTATATTATATAGTGTTAAAGGATAATTTCTCTCATATAATGTTAAATCTTTTAAAGACAAAGCTATCGCTAATTGACTCTGTTTAGCATCGACTAACTCTTCTACATATTTAGTTTTCTTTCTTTCACATACATTTAAATGTAAATCATCATTCTTCTTTTTAAAAGTATTGATATTAAAGGTATCTTCTACCATTTCTTTAACACTATCTACATCTATATCCCCTAATACAAATATATCAATCAAGTCATGATTAATCATATATAAGTAGTAATCATATAAATTTTCTTTAGTAATCTTTTCTAGATCTTCTAAATATCCCATCGTTCTAATAGAAACACTACTATCTTTATCTATTTCATCTAATAGTCTAACAGTAGCATATCTTGCTTTATCATCTTCTAAACTTTCCAAATTAGACTTCATCCTTGAGTATACAACTTTAAAATCATTCTCTGTAAAAGCATTATCTATAACATTAGGATTCAATAAAATAGACGAGAAGAAAGAAAGACACTTCTTAAAGTTTCCTTCTTCTGTATATTTATCATTTAATACTTTTAAAGTATATATTGTATCAAAATAATTACCTAATCTTCTAGAATTATAATTAACAGTAGCAGCGTACAAGTCTTGAGCTTTTAAAGTCATCTCTCTTTTAGTAGGATAATCTTTACAAGATAAGAATAACATACTATTTAAAAAGTTTCTTTTAGTAATTATATCTTTATCAGCTCTTTCTCTAAAGTAAATCTTTACAGTTATAGTTTTATAATTATTAGTTTTAATAAAATGTAAGTTATAAGAACCTAAATCTTTTTTTGTATATTGCATATTATCACCTTTTTCTAGTATTTACTTTAATATCATTTTTTATTCAATAACTGTATCAAGTGCTACGGTAATCATTTGATCAAGAGCTTGTTCTCTATCATGACTAGATAGTTCTATTTTTTCATACATAGAGTCAACTACTGTTAAGATACAAGCTGCTTTTTTATTTAGATGTTTACTTATACAGTATAAAATAGCTCCTTCCATCTCGGATACCAAAGTATCAATTCTACTATCATAATTTTTCATATAACGATCTTTATCAACATAAACATCAAAGATATCACTAGTCATAATAGTACCTTTTTCTACCTTTGTCCCAGAGTCAACTGCATGTTTATAAAGTGAATTTACAACTTTCTCATCTCCAGAAAATATTTTATTATCATCATCAAAGAATAGTTTAGGATAACTTGATAAGGTATAAGCATCTTCTCCTATTACTAAATCACGTACTTTAACACTTTCTTTATTACTACCACAAGTACCTATTCTAATAATTTTATCTACATCATAAAAGTGATATAATTCATAAGCATAAATACCAATAGATGGTCCACCCATACCTGATGCAAAGATAGTAACATCTACTCCTTTATATTTACCAGTAAAACCAAGCATACCTCTAGTTTGATTAATACATCTTGCATCTTCTAAGAACTTACTTGCTATATATTTAGCTCTTAATGGATCTCCTGGCATCAATACTCTCTTAGCAATATCATCTTTACTACTTTCTATATGTGCTGTCATAATTAAACCTTCTTTCCACTTTAATTCTATCATGATAAATACTTTTTTAAAAGAAAAAAGCAACCTCTTTACACAAGGTTACTTTAATTATCAAGCAATAACAATAGTTCCTTTGTCACCCAACTTATCTTCTAACCAACTCTTAGTGCTTACCACTGGACAGTTTTTGAAAACATAAAAAAACAGGTATAGATACCCTAAACCAATTTTGTCTCTTAAAACAACCTTTTCTGCTATTATTAATATATCCCAAAATAGAAAGAGGTTGTTTATGAATAAAGTATATAATACTCAAGAAGCTATGGCAAGAGGTTTTGAAGATTTTTTATTAGCAGTTGATCCAAATATTAGAAAAACTCAACTAAATATTATTCCATATATATTTCATGGCATGATTATTTCTGAATTCCTTGTTCCTTTAGATATAGCAAAAAATCTTAAAGATGATTTTTCTTTAATACAGATTGAATCTGTTGTTAAAAGAATTAGAAGATTATTTAGTAGCAAACATTTCAATCCTTATGAATTTTATAATAAAATTATTGCTTATGTAATTCTTAACTATAAATTAAAGCATAATGATAAACGAGTTCA
>CAKOYC010000115.1 GCA_934130265.1 uncultured Bacilli bacterium | reverse complement strand
GGCCTCTTTAGTAGCAGGTACTAAGTATCGAGGAGAATTTGAAGAAAGAGTAGGTAAGATACTTAAAGAAATAGAAGAACATGATGAATACTTAATCTTTATAGATGAGATTCATACTTTAGTAGGTGCAGGTGGAGCAGAAGGTGCAATAGATGCATCTAATATCTTAAAACCAGCCCTGGCTAGAGGAAAAATACATTTGATAGGAGCAACTACTGTATCTGAGTATAGGGAATTCATTGAGAAAGATAAAGCCTTAAATAGAAGATTTCAAATACTATTAATAGAAGAGCCTAATAAAGAAAAGACTAAAGAAATATTAAAGAAATTAAAACCATTATATGAAGCTTATCACTCTGTATCAATATCAGATGAGATGATTGATATGATAGTAGATTTATCAAATACTTATATATATGAATATTATCAACCAGATAAAGCGATAGATATATTAGATGAAGTATGTGCTAAAGCTAGTCTTATAGAAGATAAGAAAGATAAAGAACTAAAAAAATTAAATAATTCACTGCAAAAAATTGTAATAGAAAAAAAAGAAGCAGTTACAAGTCAAAACTTTAAAAAAGCATCTAAACTAAAACAAAGTGAAAAAAATTTAATTACTAAGAAAAATGAACTTGAGTTTTCTCTTCTTGGTAAAAAGAAACCTAGGAAAATAACTAAAGAAATGATAGCAGAAGTTATTTATTTAAAAACTAAAATTCCTGTATATGAAATAATAGAAGGTAATAAGACAAAACTATTTTCCCTAGAAAAAGAATTATTAAGTAAGATTATTGGTCAAGATGAGATAATCCATGATTTATGTAATTTAACTAAAAAAATACAATTAGGTTTTCAAGATAGTCCTAAGATACATACCTTTCTTCTAGCGGGTAGTACAGGAATAGGTAAAACCTATTTAGTAAAAGAATATGCTTCTCTTCTTTATGGAAAAGATCACTTTATTAGATTAGATATGAGTGAATATAAAGAAGAACATTCAGTAAGTAAAATACTTGGAGCACCTCCAGGATATGTGGGCTTTGATAATCATGAGACTATACTTGATCAAATAAGACTATATCCTCATTGTGTAATACTATTAGATGAGATAGAAAAAGCATCACCTTCAGTGTTAAAATTATTTCTCCAAGTGATGGATGAAGGTTATCTAAAAGACTCTAAAGGACGAAAAGTGTCTTTTGAACACATTTTTCTCTTTATGACAACTAATTTAGGAGCGAATAAAAAAGATATTGGTTTTGTGGAAACAGTAGATAGTAAGAATACAGGTATAGAAGAATTTTTAGGTGTAGAATTTGTTAACCGTATAGATAAGAAATACTATTTCAAAGATTTAACTAAAGAAGATATTGAAAGAATAGTAAATCTAAAATTAGACCTGTTAATAAATGCTTTTAAGAAAAAGAATATAGAAGTAGAAATATCCACAGATATTGTGGAAAAAATAATTTCTAAAGCTAACTATGAAAAGTTTGGAGCAAGACAAGTGGATAAAGTTATTGATGATATTGTAACACCTGTTATAGTTGATGCTTGGTATCATGGTGAAAGTTGTGTTTCTATCTAGGAAATAAGTGAAAATTAAGAGAAAATGCTTTCTATTGTCTCTTTTTTTTGTTACAATAATCAGTAGGAGATGATACAATGGGATTATTTACAAGATTATTTGATCATGAATATAAAGAATTAAAAAAATTTGAATCTTTAGCAGATAAAATAGTAGCCTTAGATGAAGACTATCAAAAGTTATCTGATGAAGAGTTAAAGAATAAAACAGAGGAATTTAAGAAACGTTTAGCAAATGGAGAAACACTAGAAGATATTTTAGTAGAAGCTTTTGCTACCGCAAGAGAAGCAGCTTATCGTGTTATAGGAGAAAAACCTTTCTATGTTCAGATACTAGGTGCTTTAGCAATACACTATGGTAATATAGCAGAAATGAAAACTGGTGAAGGAAAAACACTAACATCCGTTTTACCAGCTTACTTAAATGCTTTAGATGGAAAAGGAGTACATATCATTACTGTTAATGAATATCTAGCTACTCGTGATGCAGAATGGATGGGTGGAATTCATAGATTTTTAGGTTTAACAGTAGGAGTTAATACAAGGGAATTAAGTCCTAAAGAAAAGCAAGAAGCTTATGCTTGTGATATTTTATATTCTACTAATAATGAAATTGGATTTGATTATCTAAGAGATAATATGGTTATTAGAAAAGAAGATAGAGTACAAAGACCATTAAACTTTGCTATTGTTGATGAGGTTGATTCAGTATTAATAGATGAAGCAAGAACTCCATTAATTATTTCTGGAGGACAATTAGTTAGTGCAAACCTTTATCAAGATGCTGATAGTTTTGTTAAAGGATTAAAAGATGATGTGGATTATCTATATGATGAAACTACTAAGAGTGTAACATTAACTGATGAAG
>CAKOYC010000114.1 GCA_934130265.1 uncultured Bacilli bacterium | reverse complement strand
GGGTAGGATTATTCGTACTAGTATTTATTATAAATACTTTAATTATCTTCTTCTTATATAAACTATGTATGCTACTAAGTGATAATAAAGTATTTTCTTCTATAATAACCACTTGTATAATAGATATTTTATTACAAAGCTTTTTTATAATACCAAGACCACAGATTTATAGTTTACTATTATTTATAATAACTATATATATACTAGAGTTGTATCTTAAAAAGAATAGTAAATTTATTTATTTATTACCTTTGATATCACTATTACTGATTAATTTTCATGCTTCTATGTGGTTATGTTTATTTATACTTACTATGCCTTTTATCTTTGAATTTACTTTATTATTTATTAGGAAGAAGGATAAGAGAATAGTTAAATTAGTACTTATGGTTTTATTATCATTCTTAGTTGGCTTCTTAAATCCCTATGGTATAAAGAATATGTTTTATTCACTAACTAGTTATGGGGTTGATTTGATAAATAGAGAAGTTATTGAAATGCATTCCTTTACTACAATGAAACCTTTAACATTCGCTAATTATTGTTTTATTGGAACATTTTTTATCCTTTTAATTGGAATTATATATCATAAGAATAGAAAAGTAGAAGCTAGTCAGTTATTATTAATATTAGGTACTACTTATATGGCACTTTGTAATTTTAGAAATATTAGTATATTTTATGTATGTGCTCTTCCTTTCCTTAGTATTTATTTACCAGTTCAAGATGGAAAAGAAGAAAAAATACCTATTAAATTATATATCTTATTTATAGCTATGATAGTTTTAACTATCTCTATAAATATTTATAATGGTAATTACACTTTAAAAAATACTAATCAAAAGTATATTAATTATCTTGATAAGAATGTTAATAAAGAGATAAAGCTATATGCTGGTTATAATGATGGCTCTTATTTCGAGTATAGTGGTTATCATCCTTATATGGATGGAAGAGCAGAGATATTCTTAAAGAGTAATAATAAAAAAGAAGATATATTAGATGAATATTTTAGTGTTTATTATGGAAGAACTGATATAGCTAAATTTTTAGAAAAATATGATTTTGATTACTTAGTAGTTGGAAAAGATAGTTATTTCTTGTATAATTATCTGAAGACTGATAAAAATTACCAAGTCGTAGTTAAGTCTAAAAATAAAAAAATGTATAAAAGAATTAGGAAGTGAGTGATAGATATGTATAGAAAAGATTATATCTCATGGGATAGTTATTTTATGAGTATTGCTAAATTATCAGCTTTAAGAAGTAAAGATCCATCAACACAGGTAGGTGCTTGTATTGTAAGTAATGATAACAGAATTTTATCAATTGGTTATAATGGGGCACCTAATGGCTTTCATGATAATGATTTTCCTTGGGAAAGGGATGGAAAGCCAGTAGATACTAAATATATGTATGTTTGTCATGCAGAACTAAATGCTATTTTAAATTTTCGAGGAAACAAAAGAGACTTAGAAGGCTCTAAGCTATATGCTTCCCTTTTTCCTTGTAATGAATGTGCTAAATCAATAATTCAATCCGGTATAAAAGAAGTTATCTATTTAGATAATAAATATAAAGATACTGATAGTTGTATTGCATCTAGAAGATTATTTGATGAATGTGGAGTTACTTATAGAGAATTTAATCCAGATGTTGATTCTATTACAATTAAACTAAAATAAAACATATAATTTAGAGGAGATGATATTATGTTAGAAAATATAAAAGTTGGTCAAAAAGTTAATTCTTCTGATTTTCTTTTTGAGAATAAAGATATAGTAGAAAATGATGATGTATATAAAAGAATAAATGGTAAAAGTTATCAAAAGAATGATGATATTTCTTTAAGTGATTTAACTTATATAAAAATGTTACACTATAATTATGATGGTGATGTAGTAGTGGGGGAAATGATAGTTAATAAAGTTATCCTTGATGAAGTAAGAGAAGTATTTTCTTCCCTATTTATGTTAAAATATCAGATTAATTCTATGCGATTAATAGATGACTTTTGGGTAGGGGAAGCTCTTGATACTGATAGAAATAGTGTTTCTTATAATAATAGTAGTTGTTTTTGTTATAGAAGAATAACTAATCAAACTAATTTATCAAACCATGCCTTAGGACTTGCTATTGATATAAATCCACTAGATAATCCTTATACTCCAAGAAATAAAGATGGTAGTTTTGATGATAGTTTGTTGACAGACTATGAAAAAGATTTACTTATTGATAGAGAAGAAAAAGCAAAACATAATCCACATATAATTACTCTAGATGACACAATATGTAAGGTGTTTGCATCGGTTGGTTATGAGTGTGGAGGTATTTGGCCAATGCAGAGTGATGAGTGGTCTTGTGACTGGCAACATTTTGAACCTGATGCTGTAAAGATAAAAGAAATTAATGAAAGATTAAATAGTAGTAAGAAAGAAAAGAGAATTTAGTTCTTTTCTTTTTCTTTTGTAAAAAAACATTGACGAACGTATATTTGGT
>CAKOYC010000113.1 GCA_934130265.1 uncultured Bacilli bacterium | reverse complement strand
GAATAATTTGTCTGGTAAGGGAGAAATTATTTAAAAACTTCCATAATTTTTATCTTGACATATTACCAGATGTCTTTAATCTTTATTTTACTAATTTATTTGAAAACTGTTTTTTGATTTTCGAAAGGACTTTTAAATTAATTATTTCTTAACTTTAATTTTTGTTTTATCTTCTAATTTTTTATCTAAATCAAACATCATGTTATCAACTATTGCTAAGCGATAGTAATAATTTTTAACAGTTTCAGCATACGTTACTTCAAAATTATTTTGTGTAGTATCAAAACTTTTTTGAAGTCTGTCTTTTATATCTGATCCATATTCTGTTACTAAATTGAAGTATGCTAGTTTTAAAGGTTCGTTTGGCTTTATGAGATCAACACTATTTAGAGAAAAGACAATTAAGTTATTAGTAACTTTTTTATATGCATTGTAGTCTTCAAAGACTGTTAACTTTGTATACTCTTCTTTACTATGCATTACAGGCATTTTTCTTTTTGTTAATAATTCAATAACTTCATCATTTCCTAAATATTTAAATAATAGTGGTATTTCAGTTTTTTCAACATCTCCATTGTTGTCACAATATAGTCTGCCAAACGTAATATTACTAGTATAAATTTTTTTATTTACAGCTGATAAATTTAAACTTACTATTGGACTATTCCGATGACTTATATCATTAATTAGAAATGCTATAAAATAATCTCCTTCTTTTATTGGAGTTTTATCGTCATATTTTAAATTTTCCATACTTATAAATTCCTTTCTTTTTGTATTACTATAACATAAACTAATATAAATATCAAAAGAAAAAGCTTCTTGTTTTGAAGCTTATTTACAAGTAGCACCAAGTTGTTCATATAGACTCTTGACACTACTTAGTTTTACTTTACCATCATTTATTAACTGGCTATTAGCTGAATCGATTTCTATTAGTTTTTTAGTATCAATCTTAGCATAGTTAATATCAACAGTAGAAACTAATTTGTTACCATTAACAGTAACATTATAAGTATAATACTTAACATCTTTATAAGGAGTATAAATTTTTTCTATTTGTTCCTTATAAGTATTAAGGGTAGTAGTATCACTAGTTTCAATAGACTCTTCACTTTGAACTCTGTTTACATAATCACCACTATAAGTTACCTTATAATTTAGATTAGTTTTCATCCCACTTTGATTCATAGTTCTAGTACAAGTCATAATTTTCTCTTTACTAGATGAACATCCTGTTACTAAGAATACTACTAACATAGTAACTGCCAAAAATAAATATTTTCTTTTCATTATTTCCTCCCTCTATTATTACTTTATCATAAAACTATTAAGTTTACCACATCTTTCGACAAATTAATACTATAGTTATTGTTATGTTAGTGTTGGTGATAATATGTATAAAAGATTTATATTTTCTTTAATAATAGCAATTGTTAGTGGAGCATTACTTGGTCATACTCTATTTGAAAAGTTTAAAGAAGAAGAACAGACTGTTTTTAATGATATGAGTCCTATCTATTTCTTAAGAGAGGGAGTCTATGATAATTTAGAGTATGCCCTAGCAAATGCTAATAAGTTTGATACTAAAATTATAGTAAAAGAGAAAGCTAAATATTACCTTTATCTAGCTATTTCTAAAAGTGAAGATAATTTAGCAAGTATTAAAAAAATTTATAATGATAAAAACTTAGTAGTAGAGACTAAAAATATAAATAATGAAAGTTTTCTAACCGCTCTTGACCAGATGGAAAACTTGTTTAAGAAAGCTTCTAGTGATGAAGAAAAACTAACCATTGAAAAAGTAATCCTAGCTAATTATGAAGAATTAGTTTTAAAGAATTAAGGATAAAACTAATATTTACTGTTTATAATTAAGTTAGGAGGAAAAGATATGAAAGTCAAAGAAATACCAAGTAATGAAAGACCAAGGGAAAAGTTAGAGTCTTATGGACCTAGTAATTTATCAACATCTGATTTATTATCTATCATTTTAGCTAGTGGCTTAAAGGGAAAGAATGTAACAGAACTTTCTTTTGAATTATTATCTAAAGTGGATAGTGTTAAAGATTTAGCAAGCCTTGATTTAAAAGAGATATGTAAGATAAAAGGAATAGGAAAAGCTAAGGCAACTACTTTATTAGCAGCTATAGAGCTTGGTAAGAGAATATATTTATTACCGGATACTAAGAAAGTTAGACTAGTAACAGCAGAGGATGTTTTTTCTTATAGTAAGTATTTGTTTTATGGGAAAAAGCAAGAGTGTTTTTATTGTCTATATGTTGATAAACTTAGAAACTTAATTACTGCTAAACTTTTGTTTATGGGGACAATGGAGCGAAGTAGTGTTCATCCAAGAGAAATATTTAAAGAGGCTTATAAAGTATCAGCTACTGGTATTATTTGTATTCATAATCATCCATCTGGTGTATTACTACCTAGTAAGAAAGATATTGAGTTTACAAACGATTTAGTAAAATTAGGTGATTTTCATGGAATATATATACT
>CAKOYC010000112.1 GCA_934130265.1 uncultured Bacilli bacterium | reverse complement strand
GTTCCATTCTTGTAATGTAATATTGTATTTCGGTGATATGTACTCAAATATTTCCTTTGCTCTATCCGATATGTGGTCATCTAATACTTTTCTGTGATATTTTACAACAAGTACAAGATGATAGCGCATCAAAAATGCTGAATGTGCATTATTGTCTAATTCTATCGTATATCACCCTTTCTTTGTCGACTGACTTTATTATATCATGAATTTAGTATTCTTCAAGCATAAGTAAACGTAATTCATCCCCCACCTTAGAGGTGAGGGACTTCTTACTACAAAAGGTTAAATTGACTAGCTAAATTGTAATTGTTAAACTAATATGGGAGGCAACGATATGAAATGTATTATTAATATTTTACTAACTATCACTTTAACACTTACTATTTTATCTTTTAGTATTACTCCTATTTTTAAGGATAATAATTTAGAAACCATATTAGAAGATACCAACTTATTAGAGGAAGTAAAAAGTTTAAGAAGCAATGACGATAATAAAATAGGAATTATAATTGATGAGTTTTATAGTACAATGGAAGAATACTCTATCCCTACTATTTTAATTGATAAAATAGTTGAATCTAATTCTTTTAAAGCTTTATTTTTAAAAGCTTGTAACAATATAAAAGACTATATAGTAACTAATAATTCTACTACTATTCTCACTACTGATGATATTAATGAAGTACTTAGTAGTAATCTTTTATTTATAACAAGCATTTCTAAATCTATTGCAAGTAAATTACCCACTACAAAAGAGCTTACTAGTAACTATAATATACAAATAACTGTTTTAAGAATAATGAATTCTATACTTACTAAAGTAATACTTATAATTATTGATTTATTATTAATTACTAGCTTAATATTTTTTAATAAGGAGAAGTATAAATATCTAAAGTACTTATCTATAAGTTTAATTACAAGTATCTTTATGTCTTTATTAATTTTACTTATTATTCCTTATTTTTCTTCTTTAGAATCATTATTAAGAGTATTAACTATCTATATAATTAAATCTATCTTTGTATATTTATTAATTATATTTTCTATTAGTATTTTCTTATTATTTGTTAACCATAATCTAAAAAAGAACTGTCCCTAATCACAGTTCTTTTACTATGTCATGAAAGCTTGAAGATAATCCTTCTTTTATTAGTAATAAGTTATTATTTAATTCTTCTTCTTTTTGACTATAAATATAGTATAGTGGAATAGATTCTAATTCTTTAATTAAAGTATTAATATTATCTAGTAGTTCTTTATCTTGATAATTTCCCATAACATACTTTCTTTGTAGTCTTTTAACTTCTTCTATTTTATTATTTATTTCTTTATTAGATTTAAGTTCATGTCTTAATTCCATATATTCTTTATATAGATAATCTTCTTTAATTGTTTTAACTAATTCTTTAGTCTTCTCTATTATTTCTTTATCTTGATACATATTCGCCATCTAGACTCCATGTCTTAGCATCCGTTATTTTAACTTTTACTATTTTACCAATTATATCATCATTACCATTTTTAATATTAACTAGTTTATTAGTATCAGTATAACCAAAGTATTCTTCATTTTTCTTTAATGATTTACCTTCTACTAAAACATCTACTTCTACTCCTTCTAGTTTTTTATTATTTTCTAAAAAGTAGGTATTTACTATTTCATTTAATTTATAAAGTCTCTTTTCTTTTTCACCAAGTGCTATATCATCTTTCATTTTAGCAGCAGGAGTATTTTCTCTTGGCGAATAGATAAAGGTAAAGGCATTATCATATTTACATTCTTTTACTAAATCTAGTGTCTTTTGAAAGTCTTCTTCACTCTCAGTTGGAAAACCTACTATTATATCTGTTGAAATAGTACAATTTTTTATTCTTTCTTTCATCTTATGGAATAAGGTTAGATAACTTTCAATATTATAGCGTCTTCCCATTAGTTTTAGTATTCTATCACTTCCAGCTTGAACCGGTAAATGCACACTTGGCATTATATTATCATACTTTGCAATAACATCAATCATAGAATCTGTAAAGTCCCAAGGATGGCTTGTCATAAATCTTACTCTTGGAATACCTATCTTAGCGACATCTTCTAAAAGCTCAGCCATAGAATAATTATCATATAAATCTTTTCCATAAGCATTAACATTTTGTCCTAATAAAGTTACTTCTTGATAATTATCTTCTTTTAGTTTTTTAATCTCTTCTAGTATATCTTCTTTTTTACGACTTCTTTGTCTCCCTCTTGTATAAGGTACTATACAGTAGGTACAAAACTTATCACAACCATAGATAATTGTTACATAAGCTTTAAACTTATTTTTTCTCTTAGTAGGAAGACTTTCTACTAATTCTCTTTCTCTTGAATATACTTCTACTTGTATCTTACCTTCTTCAATTGACTTTATTAAAACCACTGGTAACTCAAAGATATTATGAGTTCCTATAACAAAGTTTAAATATGAATACTTTTCAAGTAAATCATTAACAACTCCCTCTTCTTGAG
>CAKOYC010000111.1 GCA_934130265.1 uncultured Bacilli bacterium | reverse complement strand
ATAAAAGAAATTCAAGAAATGATAAATAGCGAAGAATTTAAAAAATATCCTGAATTATTTACGTCGCAGACACTAGCTCGTGCTAAGATAAAAGATATTCAAAATATGATAAATAGCGAAGAATTTAAAGAATATCCCGACTTGTTTACATCAACAACATTAGCTCATGCTAAGATAGAAGATATTAAAAAAATGATCCATAGTGAAGAATTTAAAGAACATCCAGAGCTATTTACTTCTCAAACACTAGCTCATGCTAAAATAGAAGATATTCAAAAATTATTAGAAATGCCATATTGGAATGATATAAGATATAAAGAGTTGTTAACATCTTCAGTTGCAGCAAAGTCTAAACAAATGATTACTAAACTACCTGTTTTATTTAAAATGGCTGAGTATTATAAAATTGATGGATATCTTAATACTTCGTTTTTGATACTTTCACCTAGTCAAAACTTTGCACTAATAAATTATTTAAATGATAATAATATGCCTTTAATAGAAAATGATAAATTAAATATGGTATTTGGGAAACAACCTGGTGTATTAAAGAAAAAATATGGAATAGATATAAAAGAACAGATGTTAAAATATGATTTTAGTAAATTTAGTTTTGATGAAGATACAAAGAAAGGTGGTAGTAAGAATGCAGTTAGATAGTCTTGATATTAAAGTATTAAGAGAGAACTTTTCTGATGAGGAAATAGCAAAGATGGATGCTTTAAATATCTCTAAAATATTTAGATATTTACAAGAGAATAATGTTTATTATGCTAAGGATCTATTATTATCATCTCTTGATTTGTTTTTATTACCAGTAGAAGAATTTATAAATAGGTTTGAAAAATTAAAAACTAGATTAGGTGCTGATTTTGTAGATAAACTAGGAGAAGATTCATCTCTTATCGAAATAATGTATGGTAGCTAAAAAATATAGACCTTGAAGGTTTAGAAAAAATAAAGTATAATTAATACTGTTGGAGGACAAAAATGGAATATGTAATTATTTTATTAGTACTTTTAATAATTTTACTAGCAGTTTTAAAAGCTAATAAGAAAGATGCTGAATTGGATTTTAATAAACTAGTTGAATATTTAGGAGGAAAAGATAATATCATTCAAACAGAAACAAAAATGTCTAGATTTATTGTTACTTTGAAAGATGTTACAAAGGCTGATAAAGATGCTATTCAAAAACTAGGGGCTAAAGGAGTAGTAGAGATTAATAATCAGTTAAAAATAATATTAGGACAAGATTCTAAACAACTAAAAAAATATATCGATGAAATGAAGTAGTTTTTGCTACTTTTTTTCTTTTGATTTTGATATACTTAAGTAGAAAGGATATGAGGAATATATGAAATATGTTTATGCGTTTAGTGAAGGTAATAAAGATATGCGTAATACCTTAGGTGGAAAGGGAGCTAATCTTGCTGAGATGACAAGTTTAGGTTTACCAGTTCCCCAAGGGTTTACGGTATCAACTGATGCTTGTATTAAGTATTATGAAGAAAATGAAACTATAAATAAAGAAATAGAAGAAGAAATACTAAAAGAACTAGCCCATCTTGAAGAGATAACTGGTAAAAAATTTGGCGATAGTACAAATCCATTGTTAGTATCTGTTCGAAGTGGTGCTAGAGTTTCTATGCCAGGAATGATGGATACTGTTTTAAATCTTGGTATGACTGATAGTGTTGCTTTAGGATTCAGTGAAATAACTAATAATAAAAGATTTGTTTATGATAGTTATCGTCGTTTTATTCAGATGTTTGCTGATGTGGTAATGAACTTTCCTAAAAGTTCTTTTGAACAGTTATTTGATAAGATTAAGGAAGAAAAAAATGTTTCTAATGATACTGACTTAACAGCTGATGATTTATTAGAAGTTATTAATAGATATAAGATAGAATATAGAAAGTATGCAGGATGTGATTTTCCCCAAGATGCTAAAGTACAATTACTTGAAGCAATAAAAGCGGTCTTTAGAAGTTGGAATACAGATAGAGCAAAAACTTATCGTCGACTTAATAATATTCCTTCTAATTGGGGTACAGCTGTTAATGTTCAACAGATGGTTTATGGTAATAAAGGTGATAACTCTGGGACTGGTGTTGCTTTTACAAGAAATCCAGCGACTGGTGAGAAAGCTTTATTTGGTGAATATTTAATGAATGCTCAAGGAGAAGATGTAGTAGCAGGTATTAGAACACCACAAGCTATAGCAACTTTAAAAGAAGTTATGCCAGAGTGTTATAATGAATTTGAAAAAATTTGTTCTATCCTAGAAAATCATTATAAAGATATGCAAGATATGGAGTTTACTATTGAAGATGGGAAACTTTATATGTTACAGACAAGGAATGGTAAAAGAACAGCTCAAGCCGCTTTAAAAATAGCCGTTGATATGGTTAATGAAGGAATGATTAGTAAGGAAGAAGCTTTAATGAAAGTAGAAGCAACTAGTCTTGATCAATTACTTCATAAGACTTTTGATAGTGAATCATTGGAAAATGC
>CAKOYC010000110.1 GCA_934130265.1 uncultured Bacilli bacterium | reverse complement strand
GTATAAAGATGATGATGTTTATGTTGGTGTTAATCCTCCAAAAGAAGAAGGATGGGTTCAAGATGAAGATGTCCTAGATACTTGGTTTTCTAGTGCATTATGGCCATTTGCTACTCTTGGTTGGCCGGAAGATACAGAACTATTAAAGAGATATTATCCTAATAACTGTTTAGTAACAGGATATGATATCATACCTTTCTGGGTTAATAGAATGACTTTCCAAGGAGAAGAATTACTAGGTCAAAGACCATTTGAAGACTGTTTAATTCATGGTTTAATTCGTGATAAACAAGGAAGAAAATTCAGTAAAAGTCTAGGTAATGGAATAGATCCATTTGATATGATTGAAAAGTATGGAGCAGACTCATTAAGATACTATCTAGCAACAGATGTATCAGCTGGTACTGATATGCGTTTTGATGAAGATAAGATTAAAGCTACTTGGAATTATATTAATAAGATTTGGAATGCTTCAAGATTTGTTTTAACTAATATTAGTGATATAAAAGAAATTAAACTTGATAATTTAAAACCAGAAGATAAATGGATTCTAACTAAGTTTGAAAAGATGCTTCATACCACTAAGAAGTTTATGGATAAATATCAGTTTAATAATGCCTCAAGTGTTATTTATGACTTTGTTTGGACATCTTTCTGTGATAGTTATATTGAAATGGCTAAATACAGTTTGAGTGATGATGCTACTAAATCAACACTATGTTATATCCTAACTAATATTTTAAAACTACTTCATCCATTTATGCCTTATGTAACCGAAGAAATTTATCAAATGTTACCAATTAAAGAAGAAGAATCTATTATGATTAGTAGTTATCCTAAGTATAATAAGAAATATATCTATGAGTTAGAAGAAGAGGTAGTAGATGATGAAATAGAATTTATTAGAAGTTTTAGAAATGTTAAAGCAGAAAATAATATAACTAAAGATATGAAAGTTATGTTTGATACAACTGATGATAATAATTTAATTGTTAAGATGTTAAAGCTTGATGAAAACTTAGTTAATGAACCACTTGGTATTAAATCATATAATGTATTCTCTAAAAGAGTAAAAGCTACTATCTTCTTTGAAAAGATGGAAACAGAAGCTGATAAAGTTCTAAAAGAAACACAAATTGCTGCTTTAAAAGCTTCTATTGCAAGACGTGAAAAGTTACTTGCTAATGAAAACTATGTAGCAAAAGCTCCTAAAAATATTGTTGATATGGATAGAGAAAAATTAAAAGAAGAAAAAGAAAAATTAGCATTATTAGAGAAATAGAGGGTAAAACCTCTTTTTTCTTTTATGAAATGGTGTTATCATTTTTTAGGGATGCTTAATGAATTATAATTATGATAATAGCAAAAATAATGAAATAATTAAAGGATATAATATAGTAGAGGATAAAATAATAGTTACTTTTTTAGATGATAGCAGTGTAGAAATGGATTCTAGTTATTTAGAAAAGATAAAGAAATTGATGTATAAACAAGCTTTTGAGAGAGAACAAATGATTAATAAAGAAGAGTTAGTATATAATAAGAAAAAAACATTTGATTGGATGTTAGCTCAACTTAGTTTAACTACGTTATATACTAGTTCTTTTCTAATAACAGACTCTATAATAGCTAAAGCGTTAGCTATCTTTTTAACAGGTACTAGTAGTATTCTAACCATTTCTGATGGTTTAGAGTATAAATCTTTAAAGGAAGAACTTAATGAACTAGAAAAGTATTCACTCTTTTTAAAAATGAATAAAGAAGACCAAAAGAAAATAGATATTGGTAAACTTGATAATTTATCATTAAAGGATGCTAGAAGGCTTGTTAAAAAAGATATTTGATGTTAATTATTGCTAGAAGTTTTAACTCTAATAATATGAAATCAAAAGAGAATTAACTTAATAATATTTTAATTGACTTATTATACAATCAAGAATTATAATATTGGCTATGAGAGGAAATTTTATATGTATAGCGAAGAAATAAAATACAAAATAGTACATTTATTAGGGTACAAACCCATAAAAGAAATAGCAGAAAAATTCGATATAAGTTATTCAACTTTATACAGATGGCAAAAAAGTAAAAAAGCTAGTGAATTAATAAAAAAACTTATGCTTGAAGAAAAATATGAAGAGGCATTAGTTATTGGTAAAGATTATCCAAATAACGAAGTAATAAAGAGTCAAGTAATGTCAATTTATATGAAAAAGAGAGACTATGAAAAAGCAATACAAATAGCTAGAGAATTTCCAAATAATGCTTCAATACAAGATCGACTAATGTCAATTCATATGGAAAATAAAGATTATGAAGCAGCAATCAAAATAGCTGAGAAATTTCCAGATGATGCTCCAATTCAAAGTCGGTTAATAAAAATTTATATGGAAAATGGAGAATATGAGGCAGTAGTAGAAATTGCTAAAAGATTTCCGAATGATGCTTCTATTCAAAGTCGGTTAATAAAGATTTATATGAAAAATGGAAATTATGAGAGTGCAATAGAAGTAGCTAAAAAGTTTCCAAATGATGCTCCAATTCAAAG
>CAKOYC010000109.1 GCA_934130265.1 uncultured Bacilli bacterium | reverse complement strand
GTATTATTGTCAACCAGATATAGTGGAGAATATATACGCTTTGGAACCGGAGAAAATAATTTATATCGAATAGTAAGTCATGAAAATATGACTGGTACTAAAATAACAAGCGCCATTCCTTTAAAAGAAAATAGTAGTAATAAAATTATCACTTTTGGAAATAATGTAACTTATTCTAAGAATAATACAATAGGAATATTTCTAAATGGTGATTATTTAACAAACAGTACATATCTAACTAGTAATCAGACAAATATGATAGAAGATAATACAACATGGTATTTAGGAACTGTAGGTTTGGCGGAAAATTATAAATTAGCAAAATATTAAGATACAACTAGTAATAATCTGACAGTAACAACTACTGCCAAAGTAGGATTATTGAGATTAGGAGAAATGATGTCAGGACAATCTGATAGATATAATAATAATGCAATATATTGGTTATTAACTAGATATAGCAATTCTACTGTACGTGATATTGATAATGATGGTAATAGTAGTAGTGATTTAATAAATTCATATAGTATAAAGCCAGCTATGAATTTAAAGCCTAATGTAGTAATAACAGGTGGTGATGGTACTATGAATAGTCCTTATACTATAGAATTGAGTAGTTCATAGTTGACAATAACTAAAAAATCTAGATTTACTAGATTTTTTCTTTTGTTTTTGCTATTATATGAAAGAGGTGAGTAGACGTGCAAGTATTGGTGTTAGCTAACAATAAAGATAAAGACTTTTATCAAAATAGTATGGCAGATGGTTATATATTTCCGTTAAGAGATTATTCCATGGATTATGAGATTAAGTTTACTCTTGAGGAGATAGAAAGCTTAAGAAATGATTCGAAGAAATGTTTTATAGTGATTAATAGAATGTTCTTTGAAAGTGATTTAAATAATTTAGATAAGATGCTTTCTAAGATAGCTGAAATGAATGTAGATGGAGTACTTTATTATGATGATGCTATACTAGAATTAAAAATAGAAAATAATTATAATATTAATCTATATATAAGTAAAAACTATATGATGACTAATTCTTCCACTATAAATTTTTATCATAAGTATGGTGTTAAAGGAGTAGTATTATCTAATGAAATAACTTTAGATGAGATAAAAATGATAAGAGAAAATACTAAGTTAGAGATAATGCAATTAGTAATTGGTTATCCAGTTGTAGCTACTAGTAGAAGAAGTTTAAATACTAATAGTGGTAATTTAGAAAGATTAGAAGTTATTGAACCAAAGTCTAGACAACACTATAAATTAATAGAAGATGAATTTGGTACTAGCTTTATCTCTTTAAAAAGATTTAATGGTTGTAAGTATTTAAAAGATATGAATTTAGATTATGGAATAGTTTATCAAGATGATTTAGATAATGATACTGTTAATAAGCTTGTAGAAGATATTAAAACAAACAATATTAAAGAAATAGATGAGTTAGTAGGACGTAATAGAGGATTTTTAAATAGAAAGACTATATATAAGGTGGTACGATGAAAAAGATTGAGTTATTAGCACCAGCTGGTGATTTAGAAAGATTAAAAGTAACTTTGCTATATGGGGCAGATGCTGTTTATTTAGGGGGAAGAAAACTAGGCCTTAGAGCGAATGCTACTAATTTTACTAAAGAAGAGTTAAAAGAAGGGTGCACTTTTGCTCATACTCTTAAAAAGAAAGTCTATGTAACTTTAAATATCTTTTTTCATGATAGTGATAGAGAAGATTTAGATAGTTATATTGATGAATTAGTATGGTGTGGAGTAGACGCTTTTATTGTAAGTGATCCATACTTAATAGAGTATTTAGCTAATAAAGGATTAGAAGCTCATGTATCTACCCAGGCATCTATTACTAATAGTAGGGAAGCTTTGTTTTATAAAAGATTAGGAGCTACTAGAGTGGTACTTGCTAGAGAATTAAATAAGGAAGAGATAAAGTCTATAATTGATAAGACTGGATTAGAAGTTGAAGTATTCTTACACGGGGCAATGTGTACTTGTTTTAGTGGTAGATGTGCCCTATCTAATTATATAACTAATAGAGATGCTAATAGAGGAGGATGTGCTCAAGTTTGTCGTTTTGCTTTTAAAACTTTAGATAACAAAGTCTTTACTATGGCTACTAAAGACTTAAATATGTCAGAGTATTTAAAAGATTTGATAGAGCTTGGTGTAACATCACTAAAGATAGAAGGAAGAATGCGGTCAATTTATTATCTAGCTAGTGTGGTTGGTAGTTATAGAGCTTTAATAGATGCTTATTATAATAATACTTTAACAAGTGCTTTTGCTAATAAATATATGAAAATATTATCATCAGTGGCAAATAGGGAAAGTACTAGTCAGTATTTCTTAAGAAAAGCAGATAATACTGATCAGTATTATACTGGTAGACAAGAAGCATCTAATCAAGAATATATTGCTGTTATAACTGGTTATGATAGTGTTAATAAGGCTTTAGTTATAAGAGAGAGAAACTATTTTAAAGTGGGGGATACGATTGAAGTGTTCTCCCCAGATGGTAGAAGTTATCAGTTTGTTTTAGAAAAATTAT
>CAKOYC010000108.1 GCA_934130265.1 uncultured Bacilli bacterium | reverse complement strand
GCAGGTATTCTATGTCCCCACCATAACTGACGAGAAATACACCAGTCATAAGTAATTTCCATCCAGTGGTTCGTTGTTTTTTCATATCTTGTTGGTACAAAATGAACTTTTGTTTTACTGTCCTTTTGATTAGCAAGTACTTGGTCAGCTAAACCTCTCATCTTAACAAACCATTGTTTTTTAATCATTGGTTCAATAATAGCATTAGTTCTTTCACTATGTCCTACTTCATGACTTATTGGTTCAACTTTTAATAATAAATCACTATTTTCTAACTCTTTTATTACTTTCTTACGAGCTTCTTCTCTTGAAAGACCAACATAATCACTACCACAATTTTCATTCATTGTAGCATCATCATTCATAATAACTAGTTTAGTAAGATTATGTCTTAGTCCAACTTCATAGTCGTTAGGATCATGAGCAGGTGTTATTTTAACAGCTCCAGTTCCTTTTTCCATATCAGCATGGGGATCAGTTATTACTGGTATTTTTCTATCCACTATTGGTAGTATTACATTCTTACCAACAAAATCTTTATATCTTTCATCGTTTTCGTTAACAGCAACTGCCATATCTCCAAATAAAGTTTCTGGTCTAGTAGTTGCTACATCTATAAATTTATCACTATCTTCTAATTTATATTTCAAGTGATAAAAAGCTCCTTTTTCTTCTTTATAGATAACTTCTTCATTTGATAAAGCTGTTTTTGCTACAGGGTCCCAGTTAATAATCTTCTCGCCACGATAGATTAGTCCTTTATTATAATAATCTACAAATACTTTCTTAACAGCAGCACTAAGTCCTTCATCTAGGGTAAATCTTTCTTTAGAATAATCTAAGGAAATACCAAGTTTTGCCCATTGGCTTCTAATAATTGCTGCATGTTCATCAGTCCATTTAAAGCATTCTTCTAAGAACTTATCACGTCCTACTTCATATTTATTTTTGCCATTATCTTTTAGTCTTGCTACTACTTTAGCTTCAGTTGCAATAGCAGCATGATCCATTCCTGGAAGCCATAAACAGTCATAGCCTTCCATTCTTTTATATCTAATAATTATATCTTGTAGTGTTACATCCCAAGCATGTCCTAGATGAAGCTTTCCTGTAACATTAGGAGGGGGAAGGACAATACAGTATGGTTTTTTAGACATATCTCCACTTTCAAAATAACCTTTCTCCATCCAATAATTATATTTTTCTTTTTCTACTTCACTATGATTATATTTCTTATCTAACATTTAAATTATCCTTTCTAAAATAAAAACCTCTCTATCCAAAGGACGAGAAGTTCGTGGTACCACCTTAATTTGTATGAAAACATACCTTATTTATTTAACGGAATTACCGAGACTTCTTACTATTAGTTCAGAAATCCTACTCTTGTTGCTACCTTCCATATCTTCTATTGTTAAGTCTCACCTACCCTTAACTCTCTAAAAATAAAATGATATGTACTCCTCAACAGTCAATGTATTTACATGTATTATAGTATACTACTTTTAAAATAGCAAGTCTTACATATACTTTTGCATTGATTTCATCATTTGATTAACTTGTTTTTGACTAGGTTTTCTACCCATTTGCATCATCAAAGCTTTAATCATTTTTTCATTTATTGGTGGATTTTTCTCCATATACTTCTTAGTAACATTTCTTGCTATAAAAAAGCCAATTACTGCTCCAATAAGAAGTCCTACTACTATTAATAATATATCATGTAACATCTTTTTTCACCTCGAGTTTATTTTACTAAATATTTTCTATCTAGACAAGTAAATTTTATCTTTTAATTTGATTTTTACATCTTGAAAATAACTGTAATTTTTTTAAATACTTATTACATTCTATAAGACATATTTTATCACTTACTAACAATATTTAACAGGAAATAAAACGACTATTTCTATTATTCCTTTCATTATAATTCATAATAATCATTAAACAATTATCATGTTTTTGAAAAATATTTCCAAAAGTAGTAGATTTGGGTAAGTTTTGGAAAAATATTTCCAAAAGTATCTGGTTTCGGTAAGTTTTGGAAGTATATTTTATTTTTATCTTGACAATACTTCATTATAATTTTCTAAGAAAAAGTAGTCTTGATTCTTAAAATCACAAATAAAATAATTATTATTTAGACCATTTAATACTTTTAAGAAAAAAGAATGATAGTAATTAGTCTTTAACAGCATATAACTTTTTTTAATAGAAAGTGATCCTATCTCTTCATGGGAAGGATTATTATAGTAATGAATGCCTTTTCTTTTACTATAAGGAATAGACTGATGATATTTAATAAAGATATGTTGATCCAACTTATCTTTATCTATCTTTTTTGTTAGTTGTTTAAATAGACTATAGCCATACTTAGCATTATCTTCTCCTAAGAAATATATCTGTTCTAGAATCTGATATAAAATAGAAGGTTTATCTTGATATAAACTTTTAAACTCATCTTTAATTTCAAAAATAAAAAACTCTCTCATATAATCACCATAGTAATCATAACAAGAAAGTTTTAAAAATATTGTCGAATTATTTAAGTAATGCTTCTATTTTTAATGATATTTCTTCTTTGGTAAAGCCATAGAAAGAATTAACTTCTTCCGTCTTGCCACTAGCACCAAACTTATCAAGTGTAAATAAGTAACTATCCTTATAGACAAAGGAGTACCAAGAATAACTTGATCCTTTCTCAATAACAAATTTTTTAACTCCTAAAGGT
>CAKOYC010000107.1 GCA_934130265.1 uncultured Bacilli bacterium | reverse complement strand
ATTATCAACAGATGCATGTCCTAATTTATATATGGCATACTTACCATTAACTTCATATTCATTAATTTTTAAATTTTTCATATTTATCCCCCTTCATTAATGCAAACAGATTATACCACTTTATTGGCAAATTGTCAACCAAATAAAGTTTTGGACGGAGTAAAAATTTATCGGAATACATAAAAAAAGAAAAGACTCAAGGTTTAAATGATATAAGTCATAAAGTCATATATCATCAAAAAGAAAAAAGGGCTGTCAGGAAGTTGGTAAAATAACTAATTTATGATAATTCCTTTTTTTGTTCATTATTAACATTAAGTAGCACTCATTTAATAATTTATATCGTCTTTAGCCACTTCTATTACTGGTCTAACCCCTAAAATAGCATCTTTTTTATTTACTTCTACACTGTGTAATCTTCTTGTAGTTGCATAAAACATCCAAGCATATGCTGGCATTGTATTTCTAGGATTTTCTAACCAAAATCCATCAAATTTAGAGTTATCCTTTTTAGAAAAGTTTGTATTCTCAGCTAAATAAAGATGTTTATCAAACTCTCCAGTTTTCCAAGTTGGAATATAAAAATCAACTATTTTTCTTAATTCTGCAATAGTCAAAAGACGAGCAGCATATCCTTTATAACTTAATACAGCAGGATAAGTATTTCCTCCTTTATTACTATTAGTACCATATTCATTAGTTAAAACTCTTTCGGTATTAGTTAATTTTACATTAGACCATTGACTAGTAGTTGGAAGTTGTTCCATAGCAGTTCTTGGCCCATGCCAGTTTTCTCCTGAACTATCATAAAAATAGTACTTATCATTACTAGGCTTACCCCCACTTACATTATTATAATAAATCAAAACAGCTGTATCATTATCCATATCAGTTACATAATAAAATCTTTCGGTAGCTGAATCATATACTCCATCACCATCAACATCACAATCAAAAGCATCACCAGAAGAGAATTTACCAGTTTCTCCTAAAGAACCATAAGAAATCATTTTTGTTTGCATACTGCCATCTGTTTTATAACCCATACCAGCACAATAGTTACCAAAGCATTCTTCCTGATGAAGAACAGTAGCTCTTTGACAAATTGGCATCTTAAAGTACATTTTAATATCACCATCAACATTAAATATAGTTAAAGTATCATTTTCATATTGATAGTCACTATCAAGAGTTAAACATTTTCCATTCATAAACACTTTTAAGTCATAGCCTGTTTTTTGAGGAATACTTACTACTAGTTTATCTCCTTCTATTATTTCACTAGGTAGATTAGTAGAATCAATATCATTATAATTAATACTATAAATTCTTCCAAAAATAAAATCTACTCTAATATTAAATGATATATTGGAAGAAGAATAACTTCCTTCTTTATAAGATACTTTAACTTGTAATTTCTTTTCAATTCCTAATATACATTTATTATTATCATCACATATTTTATCTTTTAGATTATAATTTAGTATTTCAACTTTTAAATTTTCATTGTTAATATCAACACTCTTAATTCCCATTATTACATTACCTAAATTGTAAACATCTACATCATATATAAGATAAGAGTCAGCCTCTTCTAAATTACCTTGAAACCTAATATTAGCTACATTATAATCTTCATACATACTACTTGCTTTATTACTATTATTAAGTTTAACTCCCATAACTCTAATATCTTTATCTATTCTAACAGTACTAGATATATTAGTTATTGCTAATTCATTTTTAAAAGATGAATAACCTATACTCAATAAAACAACAGTACTTAAAATAATTATAGTAATAAGTAAATAGTAATTTCTCTTAATTCTTCTTTTCATTTTTCTTTTTTCCTATTAAATCTATCTCTTTTAAAGTATATATATAGATATTACTATCATGTAAAATATAAAATATAGCTTTCTGATGCTTTATAACATCGTAATACATAATTGGTAAATGTAAATTATCTCTTACATCTAATAACTCTTCAAAACTATCAATTTTCATCTGACAATAATTACTTATATTAGGTAATGATCTAGTATTTACTATTAATCTATCATATTCTTTTAAAATCTTATTTAACTTCTTATCATAATCACTTTTCTTAGTTTTAATAAACTCTAGTTTTCTAATAATAACTATTATAAAGATTATAGAGATAATAGATGAAAATAAACCTATTAATAAATAAATCCAATTAGAAATATTAAACTCATTAGTCAAAACTACTTTATTTTGGTTTTGATTAACTTCTTTAGAGGTCATTTTTATTTCAACTGACTTTTGGGATAATGGTATTTTTATTAAAGTTGTAGAAAATGAAGGAATGTTATACTCTAAAGGGGCATGATTATAAACGATAAATATAACATCTAAATAGCTTTCACTATCTACTCCATATTTTGATTTAAACTTATTTGCAATACTATTATAATGGTCATAATCAATATCTATATTTTTATTAACTACATAATTATCATTAACTTTTCTAACCCCATCCGTTGTTTTATCTTGAAGATGATATACTTTTTCATAATAATTAGAATTACTATCTTTATTAGATATTACTAATTTACCAATAATTTCATATTCCATCTTATCAGTTAAATTACCATTACTTAAACCAAACTTATAACTAAAATTAAGAGGAATAGTTTTAATTAAATTAGCAATATAAGACATATCTTTTGAAAGACACTCTTCATTAAAGAATTCATTTTCATTTAAACAAACTGAATAATCAATCTTTCCTTCTTCTTCATAAGTGATAACCTCTTCATGAGTAATATTCATAGAATTAATTATAAAGTATACTCC
>CAKOYC010000106.1 GCA_934130265.1 uncultured Bacilli bacterium | reverse complement strand
GGGTCCAGAACTTCCATTGCCATTTAATAGTACCATATTTTTTATACTCGTGCAAGGGATTTTTGCTTTTTTGCATGAAAAAAATATTTATTCGTATTATTATAGGGGAGGAAAAGATGTACAAAGCTAAAAAATTACCATTTTTATATTATCAATTAGAGCCTATTATATCAACTAAAACTAATGCATATCACTATGAGAAACATTATAAAACCTATTTAAATAATCTAAATAAGATTATCATTAAAAACAATATTTCTACTAATTATGAATTAATAGACTTATATAATCATCTTGATATCATTAACGATGAAGATAAAAATGATTTTTTATTTAACTTAGGAGGAGTAGTCAATCATGAATTATATTTTGAATCTATAAAACAAGAGAAGGAATTACCAGACTCTAATCTATTATTAGCAATTAATAATTCGTTTGGAAATTTAGATAATATGTATAATGAAATAAAAAGTTGTACCAGAGAATTAAAAGGAAGTGGCTACTTGTTCTTAGTAACTGATAATAATAAAAAATTGTCTTTACTAATTACCACTAATCAGGACAGTCCTTATTTATATGGATTAATACCACTACTTTGCATAGATTTATGGGAACATGCTTATTATTTGGAATATCAAAATGAAAGAAATGGATATGTTGAAGAAATATTAAAAATACTTAACTTCTCTTATGCAAATAAGTTGTTTGCAAATTGACACACATAATAATTATTGATACAATTTAGGCACTTTGGAGGAAATAGAATGAAAAATACGAATGAATTAAAGACTGGAATAAGTGAAATTATCAAAATTATCGGATCACTAAATGCTAAGAATGTAGAAAGAATTTGTAATAAGATTGATGTTTCAATAGAAGACTTATATTATCTTTTTAGAATGTTTTTCCATAACAACTTAGAAATGAATATTAATGATCAAATTACCACAGAAAGACTAGCAAAAGAATTAATACAAGGTATGAAAGATATTACTAATGAAGTTGCTAACGATATTGTAACTTGTAATAAAGAAAGTAAATTATATAATCTTTATGAACACTATAAAAGATATGGACTATCACTATATGATATCAAAAACACAGCTAAAATATTAGACCAAGAAGAGATAAGCAAAATAGTAGATAATTATATAACCATTCATCCTGATATATTTACTACTATTTCGGCTAGTAAAATAGGTGGCATGCTTAGAAGAACATCTTTATATGAACTTAATTTTTATTTAGAGAATGAGAAAGTTAGTTATGATAAAAAATTACTTACTAAGGTCTTAAATACTTTAGATGAAGAAAGTGTGCCTATTTATAAAGGAACTTTGTTTGAGGGATTGAAACTAGAAAAAGAAAGAAGTATATCAGAAAAAAGTAACAAAATATTGAAAAAACTCTTATAAAATAAGCAAAACAGTTTGACTAACTTAATAAATTATGATAAAATCATGGTGTTTGTAGCAAGAGCAGGCCTCTTTCTCAAACCGCATTGAAAAGGTAGAAACAAAAAAGTATTTTGTACCTTAAGAGCGAGTCTTAAGTAAAAAAGGAGGTATTAAAATGTACGCAGTTATTAAAACCGGTGGAAAACAATATCGTGTTAGTGAAGGAGACGAAATCTTTGTTGAAAAGTTAGAAGTAGAAGATGGAAAAGATGTTACTTTCAATGAAGTATTAATGATCGATGGAAAAATTGGAACTCCTTATCTTGATGGTGCCAGTGTAACAGGAACTGTTTTAAAACATGGTAAAAGTAAAAAAATCCGTATATTCAAGTATAAGAATAAGTCTAGAAGTAATCGTAAGACTCAAGGACATCGTCAACCTTATACAAAAATTAAGATTACTAAAATTAATGGATAATTATGATTAGTGTTAAAACAACAAAAGAAAATGGATTTTATAAAAAAGTTGCAATATTAGGACATGCTATGTATGCTGATTATGGTAAAGATATTGTTTGCAGTGCTGCTAGTTCGATAGTTACTACTACAGTTAACGGGATCTTATCACTAGATAAAGAAGCCTTAACTTATAAAGTAGATAAAAAAGGATTAACAATAAATATTTGCAAACAAGATAAAATAGTAGATACACTAATTTGTAATATGATTTCTTTATTAAAGGAATTAGAAGAAAACTATAAAGATAATATTGAGATAAAGTAAGGAGGAGACAAACGTGGAATTATTAAAGTTAAACATTCAATTTTTTGCACATAAAAAAGGACAAAGTTCAACTTCAAATGGACGTGATTCAATCGGTAGACGTTTAGGAGCTAAAGCTGCCGATGGAGAATTTGTGACAGCTGGAAGCATTCTTTATCGTCAAAGAGGAACAAAGATTCATCCAGGAGTTAATACTAAGCGTGGTAACGATGATAGTATCTTTACAACTGTAGATGGTATTGTTAAATTTGAACGTGTAGGTAAAGACAAAAAGCAAGTATCTGTTTACCCAGTTGCTGAGTAATACAGTTGCTTTTTTTCTTTTAGAGAAAGGAGATATTATTATGTTTGTAGATGAAGTAGTATTAAAAGTAATAGCTGGAAGTGGTGGAGATGGTTGTACCGCTTTTAGAAGAGAAAAGTATATCGCTTATGGTGGACCTTATGGTGGTAATGGAGGCCATGGGGCAGATATTATATTTAAAGTAGATGAAGGACTTCATACTTTACTTGATTTACGCTATCAAAAGCTAATTAAAGGAGAAAAAGGAGAAAATGGTAAAGGAAAAAACCAGCATGGTAAAAGTAGAGAGCCAGTTATTGTTAAAGTACCACAAGGAACAGTAGTAACAGATATGGATACAGGTCTAGTTTTAGCTGACTTAAAGGGAAAAGACTCATCATTTGTAGTAGCTCATGGTGGACGTGGTGGACGTGGTAATACTGCTTTTAGAACACAAAATAATAC
>CAKOYC010000105.1 GCA_934130265.1 uncultured Bacilli bacterium | reverse complement strand
GATGAAGTAGCACTTGCTGGAGGACGAGCATACTATAATGACAGTTATTCGCCAAATAGTAATTATTATCTATATAACGGTAAATACTTCTGGACGCTTTCTCCGTCTTACTTCGCTTCTGACCTCTCGTATGCGAATGTTTGGTATGTGCTGCCCTCAGGGAGTTTGGGTCCGTGGAATTACGTGGCGAGTTTGTATGGGGTCCGCCCAGTAATAAATATCAAGCAAAGTATAACTATATCAAAAGGTGATGGTTCATCACTAAATCCATTCCTAATAAAAACTGAGGACTAAGCTTTCTTCAGTTTTTTAAATAGATAATTTATAAGTAGAAGAATAAGTAGAATCATAATAGGTAACTTTAATTTCTTTACAAAATTATTTAATACTATCCAGTTGTTACCTAAGGCATAGCCAACATAGACAAAGGCAAAGGTCCAAGGAATGGAGCCTAGAGTAGTAAACAAAACAAATCTTGGAAAATTAACTTTACTAATACCCATAGGTAGGGAAATAAGTGTTCTAACGATCGGAAAGTTTCTAGCTAGAAAAGCTGCTAAGAGACCATACTTTTCAAACCAAATATCACATTTTTCTATATCTTCTTCTTTCATAAAGAAAAGTTTACCATACTTCTTTACAAAACTTCTTCCCCCAAAGTACCCAATTAAATAAATAATAATAGCACAAAAGACACTACCAACTAATCCTACTAAAAAGGCCATCCAAAAAGAAAATATTCCTCTTCCTGCTAGTATTCCTCCTGTTGCTAGTATTACTTCACTAGGTATAATTATAATAACTGCTTCTAAAATCATTCCAAGAAACATACCAAAATAACCAAAGTTAGTCATTAAGAAAGTAACATATCCTTCCACTTATCCCACCTCTTTTTTAATTATATGAGAATAAAATATTGTCTATTAAAAATTATTGTCTTTATAATTAGTTATCTATATAATGAAGATAGGAGAAATTGATATGAAAAAAATAATTGTTGGTAGTACGTTGATACTAGGAATAAGTTTGTTACTGATAGGATATTTATATCAGAATAGACTTGATATGGAAAAACAAAATAAATTAGAAAAAGAAAAGGCTTTAGAAGAAAATATTCTAAAGAAAAAAATTAAAGAAGCATATCATGAGAAAGTAGTTACTAATAAAGATACTAATTTATATAAATTAGAAAATAATAAATACTATAAAAGTGGTAAAGTATTAAAAGATATAATATTTTATCTTGATAATAATGATAAGTTAGATGGATATTATAAAATAAGAAATAGTAATTATTATCTATATTATACTGATTTTATAGAAAGTAATGATAGTATTGATAATAGATATTTAAACTATGTTTATTTTCCAATGGAAATTACTATTAAAAAGAATAGCTCTTTCTATGATAGTAATAATAAAGAACTATTTAATCTAAAAGATAATATTAAATTACAAGTACTAGAGAATCTAACTGATTCTTATGGAGTAGTGTTATTTGATAGATTAGTATTTATTAAAAAAGATAGAGTAGAATCTAGTAGTGAGTTAGAAGATAATATGGAAATAGCAGATAAAGTACCAGTATTAAATTATCATTTTATTTATTTAGAAGGGGAAGAATGTAATGAAATGATATGTCATCCTGAAAGTCAAATTAATGAAGAGTTTGCTTATCTTTCTCTTAATAAAGTATTTACTTTAACTACTAAAGAGTTAGGACAGTTTATTAGTGGGGAGATTAGATTACCTAAGAAGTCTATACTACTTACTATTGATGATGGTGCAAGGGCAGAGAAGTTTATTCCTTTCTTAGAGAAATATAAAGTTAATGCTACTTTGTTTTTAGTATCATCTTGGTATCCTAAAGAAACATTTTCATCACCTTACCTAGAACTAGCTAGTCATACACATGATATGCATACTAATGGTGTTTGTAGTGGTGGACAAGGTGGAGGTATTAGATGTTTAAGTGAAGATTTAGTTCAAGCTGATTTAAAGAATAGTAGAGAAACTCTTAATAATACAGAAGCTTTTTGTTATCCTTTTTATGAATATAATGATTATGCTATAGAACAAGTTAAGAAAGCAGGTTTTAAACTAGCTTTTATTGGTGGTAATAAGATGGTTACTAAAGATACTAATCCTTATTTAATTCCAAGATATGTTATTTATAAGAATACCAGTCTTAATTACTTAAAAAATTTGTTATCTTAAATAATACAAAAATTATATAAAAAAGAAAGTTTTTGTATTGCAGTACAAAAAAATTGCTTGATATGTAATTTATCCCAAATTATTGAAATAAAATACCCCAAATTATTGTAACAAAATGCCTCAAATTATTAAAATGAAATTGCTAATTACTAAAAAAATATGATATAGTCTAGCTGAGAGGAAATACTATGAAATATTTAAATCGTGTAGTAGATGATGAAATTAAAGAAAAACTATCAATAGTAGGAGCTGTTCAAATTAAAGACCAAAGTGGTGTGGAAAAACAACTAGTGCTAAACAAATGGCTAAAAGTATTCTTGAAATGCAAAATCCAGATTTACAAGATAATTATATAGAATTAGCTAATACTAAACCATCCTTACTATTAGAAGGAGAAAAACCAAGACTAATAGATGAATGGCAAATTGCTCCAAAGTTATGGAATGCAGTAAGATATTCTGTGGATAATAGTGGATTAACTAATCAATATATTTTAACTGGATCAGCTACACCAGTTGATGATGATACGCTACATAGCGGAGTAGGAAGGTTTGCTATTGTAAATATGAAACCCATGTCTTTATTTGAATCAAAAGACTCTAATGGAAAAATATCACTATTAGATTTAAAAAATGGAAAAAGAGATATAGATGGAATTAAAACTGATTTAGATTACGAAAAGATAGCTTTTGTATTATGTAGAGGTGGTTGGCCTAATGCTATAAATTTATCTGAAAACAATGCTTTACAAATAGTAAAAAATTATCTTGATGTTTTATGTAATTCTGACATATCAAAAGTAGACGGTGTTAAAAGAAATTCACAATTAGCAAGAACAATTTTAAGATCTTATGCTAGACAAGTATCTACAAT
>CAKOYC010000104.1 GCA_934130265.1 uncultured Bacilli bacterium | reverse complement strand
ACTAAGTATGATGTTGATTGGTCTTATAGGAATGCAACATTAGAAGATGGTGTAGTTACTGCTAATTTAGAGGAACAACCAATTCCTGAAACAGAAATTGTTTTAGATACAAGTGGATCAATAGATGAGGTATTATTAAGAAATTTTTTGAGAGAGTGTAAGAATATATTACAACATTCAAGATTAAAAGTAGGATGTTTTGATACAGAATTTTATGGCTTTCATGAGATAAGAACAGAAAAAGATATAGAAAATATGCAATTTGAAGGTGGAGGAGGTACTGATTTTGAAGTGGCGGTAGGTGCTTTTACTAGAAGAGTTGAAAATAAAATAATATTTACCGATGGTGAAGCTTCGATGCCAGATACACCAATTGACGCAATATGGATAGTATTTGGAGAAAAGACAATTTCTCCACGAGGTGGTAAGGTAATTCAGATAGATGGTGAGCAACTTGATAGATTATGTAATTATCAACAGATTAATGAACAAAAGGGAAGAACAAGATAAAATTTAACCTTGTAACAGTTAACTAAAAAACTAAATGTTTATTTCTTTTTAGATTTCGATTATACTAATAGTAGGTGAGTGAAATGAAAAAATTAAATGAACTTTTTAATAATATAGATAGTAATTGTGAAGTAACAGGGATAAAAATAAACTCTAAGGATGTCAAAAAAGGAGATATTTTTGTCTGTACAATGGGTGTTACTGCAGATAGACATGACTTTATAGATGAAGCTATAGAAAATGGAGCATGTGCTGTTGTAGTATCTAAAGATGTAGGGGAAAAAGCTGTTCCTATAATAAAAGTAGATGACACTAATAGCTATTTAAGAGAATTATGTTCTAAGTATTATGACTATCCTTATGAGAAAATGGAAATGATAGGGGTTACTGGTACTAATGGTAAAACAACGGTAGCAGAAATTATTTATCAATTATTAGGTGATGATTGTGCTTATCTTGGGACTAATGGACGTAAGTGGAAAAATAAGTCTTTACCGATGCGTAATACTACTCCTGATGTTGATAGACTTTACATGTATTTAGATGAATTTGTAAATGATAAGTGTAAAATAACAGTGATGGAAGCGTCAAGTGAAGCTTTCTTTAGACATAGACTTGATGATATTAAGTATCATATTGCTATCCTTACTAATATAACAGAAGACCATTTAAATATTCATAAAACTTTAGAAAATTATATAGATTGTAAGTGTCAACTATTTAGACAGGTTAGTGAAGATGGTTATTCTATTCTTAATAGTATGGATGTAAACTATGAAAGAGTTTTACAAAATAGTAAAGGCACTGTTTTAACTTATGGTATGAATGAAAGTGATACACTTTATATAAAGAATTATGAAGAACAAGGTAGTAAGATGAAAATTACTTTTAGATATAATAATCAAGACTACACTGTCTTAAGTCCATTACTAGGTGAGTTTAATGTCTTTAATCTTGCTCCTGCTATTTTGACTTGTCTTGCTAAAGGTATAAATATAGATGAAGTATTAAAAAGAGTAGGAAACTTAAATCAGATAGAAGGAAGATTAGAAGTTTTACCATTTACTGATAAATATATGATTATGTTAGATTATGCTCATACAACAGATGCTTTAGATAAGATACTTACATATTTAGATAAGATTAAGAAAAATAGAATAATTACGGTTACAGGATCTGCTGGAGGAAGAGAAAAAGAAAAAAGACCAGGTATGGGTAAAGTAGTTCTAGAAAAATCTGATTATGTAATTTTTACAATGGATGATCCAAGAGAAGAAGATGTTAATCAAATAATTGATGATTTAGTATCAGAATCAAATTTAACTAATTATGAAAGAATCATTGATAGAAAAGATGCTATATATAAGGCTTTATCGGTGGCAGAAAAGGATGATATAGTATTTATTACTGGGAAAGGTAGAGATAATTATATGGCTCTTGGTAAGGAATATCTTCCATATTCTGATTATGAGGTTATAAAGAGTTATTTTACTAATTAGAGGTGATGGTAATAATTACTATTGCTAATTATTTATCTAACTAGTAAAATGTTAATAGGTGATTAAATGAAAAAATTATTTATTTTTATAGATACTTGTCTAGTTATGGCTACTATTTTAACAGTTACAACAGTAGTACCAGATAGTAAATCAGTATCGGTAAAGAGACTAGATACTTTTGTTAATAGTAGTATAATAACTAAGGAAGTAAAAGAAGCTACTCCTACTGTAGAAGAAAAAGAAGAAGATAATAGTAAAGAAGTTGTAGAAAAGGTTCAAGAAGAGAAAAAGGTAGTAGTTAATACTCCTAAAGAGGAAGAATCTATACCAGTTAGTAGTGATGATACCAATAATACTTCGGCTAATAAATATTATCAAGGAGAAGTCTTTACTGGTAAGATGAGTGGTTATGGATCTGATATTGGAACACATACATCTTCAGGCTATAGAATAGATGAAAATAATATCACTTATATGGATAGTCAGTATAGGGAAGTACGTATTCTAGCAGGTGATAGAAAATATCCTTTTGGGACAATTGTAAGAGTATCAAATAGTAGGGAAGGTACCTTTATTGGAATAGTACTAGATAGAGGACCTGATATTGGAAGAGATGAAGGTAAAAAGTTTGCTTTTGATCTTTTATATGCAACTAGTAGTGAAGCTAGAAGTAAAGGTACTAGTTTAAATGCTCAATTTGAGATATTAAGACTTGGCTATTAAAAAGATAAAAAAATTTAGGGGATGCCAATTTTGTAAATTCAGGGTAAAAACTATCCTGAATTTTATTATTTCAGGTATTCAAAATAGAAAATCACCGAAAATGTGAGCTGGAAATTTGAAAATTGGCTGTTTGCAATTAGAAAATGTATCTGCTATAGTAATCACACTCTAAAAAAAGAAAGGAAAAATAGAAAATGAACGATAACAAATTTATTAGTATTCTAGCAGATACAACTATAAAATATTTAATGAAAAAGAAAGAAACTAGAAATATCTATTTAGAACTTTTTAGTGATATAATCGGTATTGATTTAACTAACTACATCCTAGTAGATAATGAGCTAAACTCTGGTAATAATATTAAAGATTTAAGACTTGATTTACTACTTGAAAATGGTGACAT
>CAKOYC010000103.1 GCA_934130265.1 uncultured Bacilli bacterium | reverse complement strand
TTCTAAAAACATCTCCATAAGGGTAACTTCTTTCCCAATCAAGTCTTGTATTAAAACCATCTAAAGATTTATTATTTTCAGCAATATAAGCATATTCTTCATCTGTTACATCTTTTGTTCTAATAACTTTTTGATCATATGTATATCCTTTATTCATTAAGTAATATAAGTAAGCGGCTTTTTTATCTTCATCAGTAAAACTATTTAACTCATCATCTGTTACTCTTTCAATCTTAAGTTCTAAAATATCATCTTGAGTTAGCTTTCTTTGTTTTACTTTCTCATACTCACTTGCTTTTATTCTTTTTTTCATTTTTTCACTATTTTTTGCTACAAAGAATTCTCTTTTCATCCTATCATTTAATTTACTAATAGAAAGATTTAAGTGAGGAGCTACTTTATAAGCTAAATTAATCTCATCAAGAGCAGTTCTTCCTTTTTCTTTCTGATAATAGATAGTCTTAACCGCTTTATTATCAACAATCACTTTACCATTTCGATCAAGTATCCTACCTCTTGGAGCAGTTGATCCTTCTACTTCTTTAGTAGATAATGCTTCAAGGCTTTTTTCATATTTAACTTGATCTCTTAGCATTACTTGATACAAGCGAAAAGCTAATACTATAAAGCAAAATAAGGAAATAGCTGCTATTGTAGAAAATCTTTTTTGATAGTAGAAGTTAGATTCCACTCTTAATTTATGTTTTTTATTTATCTGTTTTTTACTAGTTTTTTGCTTAATCTTTGGCATCTTACCACTCCTTCTTTAATAGTTTATCACATATTTTAAAATTTATTTCATATAAATTTAAAAGAAGGGATGAGTTTATGATTGAACGTTTTTTAAGAAAGAATATTGCTAGTTTAAATCATCATTTAACAATGGGATTTTTAGAGAGTAAAGGTATTTATCCTAGTGAAGATGAATCTATAGTTATTACTAATTTTTTAAAAGAAAATATAGATTTTATTCTTAATGATAGTAACTTTATCTATAGATTAAAGGGAATGATTAGAGATAATGTCTTTAATGGTTTACTAACTTTATATAATGATTATAGAGGAAAATATTTAAATTAAAAAAAGAAGATTATGCTTCTTTTCTATCTAATGTTATATTACCAAAAGCGTTATTCTTAATGTCTTGTAGTATTATATTATATACTTTTTCATAAGATACAATTCCACCACGTTCTAAACAACCTCTTTTAGTACCTATTATATCTAGTACTTCTACTATATCATTATTATTACAACTAACTCCGTATCTTTCTTCTACTCTATCTTTATAAAGGTTTGATAATATAGAAAGAGCATAAATAGCTAATTCTTCTTTTGGAAGTATTTCTTCCTTAATTGAGGAAAATAAAGCTAGTTTTTTGGCTTGGTCTTGATTTTCTATTTTGGGCCATAGTATTCCTGGAGTGTCTAAAAGTTCTATATCGTTATTTACCCTAATCCAACTTAGCTGTTTAGTAACTCCTGGTTTATTCCCAACAACAGTCTTTTTCTTTCCAGCTATTTTATTAATGAAGGTACTTTTACCAACGTTTGGAATACCAAGTACTAATACTCTTAAGCCTCTTGGCTTAAGTCCTTTTTTAGCTCTTTTCTCATTTTCTAATTGTTGATACTTCTCACTAACACTAATTACTTTTTTAATATTATCACCAGTTATTAAATCAACAGGTACTACATCATTACCAAGACTTTCATAATAAGAAATAATCTTATCAGTCTCTACTTTATCACATAAATCATACTTAGTCATAATTATAATTTTAGGTTTAGATTTTATTATATTATCAACTTCTTCTATTCTAGAAGATAAAGGCATCCTAGCATCTACTATTTCATACACTAAATCTATTAAGTTTAATTTTTCTCCTATTTCTCTTTTGGTTTTAGCCATATGACCAGGATACCAGTTAATTCCGACTTTAGTTAACTTTTCTTCTTGATTGTTATTTTTCTTTTCTGCTCTGATTTTTCTTTTTTGGTACATATCCATTTTAATCACTTCTTTCTATTTCTCTTTATTTTAAAAAAATACTTAAAAAAGTATTTTCTGACTTCGTCCTTTAACTGGATAATATTATATCATAGTTTTGTCTTTTTATAAAGTCTAGTGCCTCAAAATATTTATCTTCGCATTTAAAAATTATTTTTAGATTTTGATTTTCATCAATAACAATATCTTCTATTAATTCTTCTATTAATAATCTATCGATTTTTTTCACTTCTTTTAATTTTTTTATTTCATTAAAACAATCTTCATTATTTTTGGATTCAAAAGAAATATTTTCTAATCTATCTTCTAAATTAATTTTTTCTTTTCTATATTCACTTATTTTTTTACTATAATCTGCCGAATATTCCCAATATTCTGCTTCTGTTATAAATTTTTCTTTCAAATCATCTTTTATTTCATTTCGTAGTTTAACAAATTTATTTATTTCATTATCTATATTATCTATTTTTGCTTTGATAATATCGATGTCATAACTTATTTCTTTTTGGCTTACTATTTGTTCTATTTTTTGGTCTATTTCTATTACTACATTTCTAAAATTATTTATAAAATCAATTACAAGACTTTCTAATTTTTCTTTTTGTATTGACTTAACACTGCATTTTTTATCTTTTAAATAATTTCTACAATAATAATATGTGTGATATTGACCTTTTCTTATTATCATATTACTTCCACATTTTCCGCATCTTAAATATCCAGAAAAAACATCATAATTATTATTACTATTTACTCTAATATTTCTTTCATATAATAATTCTTGAACTTTATTATAATCTTTTAATGAAATTATTCCTTTATGATGATTAGGTATAATTATCCATTCATCACTATTCACTCTATTTGTTTTGTGAACTTTATGACTTACTTTCTTTCTTACTCCTTGAATTAAATCACCAGTATATGTTTTATTTTTTAGTATTTCATCTAATTTTTTAGAATTCCATAATTTAGTTGAATCATTAATATTATAATGTGTAATGCCATTTTCTAACTTATACACTCTTGGAGTAGATATTTGCAATGAATTTAGTTCATTTGCAATTTCTTTTTTGCTTTTTCCAGATAAAATCATTGAAAATATTTTTTTTACTATTTTAGCAGATTCCTTATCTATTATAAATTTATACTTATCTTTAGGATCTCTTAAATAACCATAAGGAGCATAGGAACCAATAAACTTGCCTTGTCCCTTTTTACTATCTAATACACTTC
>CAKOYC010000102.1 GCA_934130265.1 uncultured Bacilli bacterium | reverse complement strand
AGCAGATATTGCTAAAAACTATATAGGTTCTACTGACTATAGGAATGCAAGCCCAATGATGAAGAATATTTTAGTTAAAGTAGTTGGGGAAGACTTATCAGATTATGCTAAGAAAATAAAAGTACCAGTCATTTTAATATGGGGTGAATATGATGAGGCTGTACCTTTAGAAGAGGGAAGAATGTTAGAAAAATTGCTTCCAGATGGAGCTATGATTGTTTTACCAGGTACACATTATGCCTATTTAGAAAATCTTTATCAAGTAGGAGCAATTATTAATAAATTTATGGAGGAGTAAAAGATGTTTATTAAAATTATTTTATTATTTATAATTACAATTTCAATTATTGTTAAATCTAAAAAGAGTTTACATATGTTACAACAAAACTTATATAATGAAAATAATCGTTATATAAAATGGGTATTAAATAATAGCAGTAACTTTGTAACCTTAGAATTTATTTGTCTAATAATAGTAGCTTTAGCTAATTGCTTTTTAATAACTAATAAGACTATGTCTTTAGCATTTAATCTTTTAGCTAGTATTTTATATTTGACTTTTATTGTAAAATTTCGTAGTGATAGAAAAAAGGAACAAGTTAAAAAACCATTAGTAATAACTGCTAGAGTAAAAAGATTAATGGTAACAGAAACTATTCTTTACCTTATTCCACTAGTTGTTATGATTATGTTAAGAACTGATTTAGTTTATAGCAGTTTTATGATCTTTATCTATGCTTTAATGAGCTATTTAAATGTATTTGTATTAGGAATAGCAAACTTTATAAATAAATATACCCTAGAAAAATATGTATATTATCATTTTAAACATATGGCTATGAAAAAACTTCATAGTATGGAAAACTTGAAAGTAGTAGGAATTACTGGTAGTTATGGAAAGACTAGTAGTAAAAATATTTTAGCAGATATTTTAAATATTAAATATGTAACACTACCAACACCAAGAAACTTAAATACTCCTTATGGACTTATCATTACTATTAATAATCATTTAGATAAGTTTACGGAAGTATTTATTGCTGAGATGGGAGCTTATAAAACAGGGGAGATTAAGCAACTATGTGATATGGTTAAGCCAAAGTATGGTATTTTAACTAAAATAGGTACTGCTCATTTAGAAACATTTGGTAGTGAAGAAAATATTCAAAAGACTAAGTTTGAATTAATTGAATCATTACCACTTGATGGAATTGGTGTTTTAAATAAGGATGATCCTAAACAAGTAAGTTATAAATTAAAAAATAAATGTAAAATACTTTGGATTGGTATAGAAAATAAAGATGTAGATGTTTATGCTAGTGATATTAAATGTTCAAGTATTGGTACTAGTTTTAAAGTTAAGTTTAAAAATGAAGCTAAAGAATATAAATTTGAAACTAGACTTTTAGGTAACCATAATGTTTATAATATTTTAGCAGGACTTGCTCTAGGGTATGAGTTTGGTATTCCAATAGAGAAACTACAACAGTCAGTTAAAACTATTAAACCAGTAGAACATCGTCTAGAACTAAAAAGACTTGGAACATTCTATCAAATAGATGATGCTTATAACTCTAATCCAGTTGGAGCAAAAGGAGCAATTGACGTCTTAGCAATGATGCCAGGTGTTAAAATAGTAGTAACACCAGGAATGGTAGAATTAGGAGATAAAGAAGATTACTATAATGAAAAATTTGGTGAACAAATAGCAGAAGAAGGTAATATTGATTATGTTGTTTTAATTGGTAAGAAGAAAACACTACCTATTAAAAAAGGATTAGAAAATAAAAATTATAATATGGATAATGTTATTGTTTACAATGATGTAAAAGAAGCATACAATTTTATTAGAGGTATTAAGACAAAAGATGAGGTGTATGCTTTATTTGAAAATGATTTACCAGATACCTATAATGAGAAAGAAAGAGGATGATTAAGATGAGAATAAAAGTAGGTGTTATTTTTGGGGGAGAAAGTGTAGAACATGAAGTTAGTATAATTACGGCTGTTCAAGCCATGAATAAAATTAATCAAGATAAATATCAAATCGTACCAATATATATTACAAAAGATGGTGAGTGGTATACAGGAGATATGCTTTTTGATGTCGAAAGTTATCAAGACTTAGGTCTTATTAAGAAATATGCAAGTAATGTTGTCTTATATAAGAAAGACAATCAATTTGTCTTACAAAGTAAAGGATTCTTTAAAAAGATTATTACTGATATTGATGTAGCTTTTCCAATTACTCACGGTACCAATGTAGAAGATGGAGTATTACAAGGATATTTACAAACAGTAGGTGTTCCTTATGTTGGGCCTAATGTTTATGCCGGAGTAGTAGGACAAGATAAAGTTTATATGCGTGATATCTTTAAAGCTAATGATATATCTATTCCTAACTATACTTGGTTTTATGATTCGGACTATAAAGATGATAGTGATAAAGTAATTAAAAAGATAGAAAAATTAAATTATCCAGTAATTATTAAACCAGCTACTACTGGTAGTAGTATTGGAATTAGTACTGCTAAAGATAAAAAAGAGTTAGAAAAAGCCATAGATGAAGCTATTAATTATGACTCTAAGATTATTGTTGAAGAAATGGTACCTAACTTAATGGAGGTTAATATCTCTGTACTAGGTAATCATGTATCTCAAGAAGTTAGTGTTATAGAAGAGGTGTTATCTACTCATAACTTCTTAACTTTCGAAGAGAAATATGTCGGCAGTAGTAAAGTTAAAGGAAAACTTGGAGCAAAGTTAGCACCTCGTAAAGGTTCTAAAGGAATGGCTAGTGCATCACGTAAAATACCAGCTGATTTAACTGAGAAGATGCAAAAAGAAGTAGAAGATTTAGCTGTTAGAGTATTTAAAGCACTAGGCAGTAGTGGAGTAGCTAGAATTGATATGCTAGTTGATAAAAAAGCTAAGAAAGTTTATGTTAATGAAATAAACTCAATTCCAGGAAGCCTTGCTTTCTATCTATGGGATAAAACAGGAAAAGACTATACTACTTTATTAGATGAAATGATTAATATAGCAGTTAAAGACTATAAAGCTAGAACTAGTAAAGTTCATACATTTGATAACAATATTCTACAAGGATTTGCTAATAATAATGGTTTGAAAGGTATGAAAGGAAAACTTAAATAATAATTAACACCATGAATTTTGTTGATTGACACTCTAAAATGTACAGATACTATATCTAAAGTTGCGAAATAAAATGTAAAAATATATGTTCG
>CAKOYC010000101.1 GCA_934130265.1 uncultured Bacilli bacterium | reverse complement strand
GCAGGTACCTATAAACTAACAATTGGCTCAAAGGGAAAAATAATAGCAAGTGAAAGTATGATAAACTACTTCTATGGGTTTACTAATGTTAAATCAATGGATTTATCTAATCTTGATACATCATTTACTACTAATATGAATTCAATGTTTATTAATTGTAGTAGTTTAACTGAATTAGATATAAGTAATTTTGATATTTCCAATGTTACTACATTTGGTGGAAGTTTACTTTATGGATGCAATAATTTAGTGAATTTAAATATGAGTGGATGGGATTTCTCTAAAGTAACCTCGGGTAATGTGATAATTGGAGTTGGTAATGAAAATTTGAAAGTAAACTTAAGTGATGCCAATTTTTCTGGAATTAATATTTCAGGTACATTTTCAGGAATTGCAGAAATTAATTTAACAAATGCTAATTTTAAAAATTCTGATATGTGTGGTGTCTTCCGACATACAAGTATAAAAAAAGTTGATCTAAGTAACGCTAATCTTACAAATGCTAATATGAATCAAATGTTTGCTGCTAATACTAATTTAATAAATGTTAATTTGAATAATATAGAAACTATTGGTGTAACAGATATGAGCTTCATGTTCAAGGAGTGTAGTAATCTAACAACTGTTAATTTAAATAATGTAAAGGCAGATGAAGTGGTTAACATGAGCTCGATGTTTGAAAGTTGTACTTCTCTAATAAATCTTGATTTAAGCAAATTTAACTCTATAAAAAATAACATAAGTTATGCTATAGCAGGCAGTAGTTTAGTTACTAAATCATCAGTTACAAATCTTTCAAATATGTTTAGAGATTGTACTAATTTGATAAACCTTAATTTGAAAAACTTTGATACCTCAAGCGTAACTAATATGGATTATATGTTTTTAAAAAGTGGAGTAACTGCACTTGATTTAAGTAGTTTTGATACAAAAAATTTAACTACTATGGCGCAAATGTTTTCCTATTGTAATGGTTTAACAAATTTAGATATAAGCAATTTTGATACCTCAAAAGTTACAAATATATCTAATTTACTACTTAACTCTAATAATTTAGCATCAGTAAACTTAAGTGGATGGGATTTTTCAAGTCTTACTAATAGTTCCAGTATGCTTAGCTATAGTTCATCACGTAAAATTAAAGTTAATATGAGTAATACAAAATTTAATGGATTATCTCAAAGAATTGTTTCTAGTATTATGACTGGTATTACAGAATTAGATTTAAGTAATGCAAATTTCACTAATATTGATATGTCTCGAATGTTTTCTGGTGATAGTGTTAGTAGTATAAATTTAAGTGGAGCAAAATTTACTAATGTTAATATGAGAGAAATGTTTTCTGGAAATAGTAAGTTGTCTAATGTCAATCTTACTAATGTTAAAACTAAGGGAGTAACTGATATAAGTCAGATGTTTGTGCTTTGTAGACTTAAATCGCTTGATTTAAGTAGCTTTGATACTCCAGATGTAACTGATATGTCATCTATGTTTGCTAGTTCTTCATTAACTGAAATTAACTTTGGTAATTTTGACACCTCAAGTGTAACCAATATGTCATCTATGTTTTCTGGTTGTACTAGTTTAACATCATTAGATTTAAGTAGTTTTGATACCTCAAAAGTAACTAGTATGAATGAAATGTTTTCTTATACACCTAATTTAAAAAATGTAACAGTAGGTAAAAAATGGGTAATAGCTTCTTCTACTAATATTAATGGAATGTTTGGTGCTTCTGGAACTGACCATGTAACAGTGCTTAATTAAGATGAGTTATAATTAATTTTATAACTTTTCTTTTTTATGATATACTCTTTAAAAGAGGTAGGTAGTATGGATAGAAAGAAAATAAAAAGAAAAGCTGTTAAAGATTTAAAAAGACAATACTTTAAAGCAGTGTTAATTTGTTTCCTCTTTACTGTTGTTTTTGGAAATGGTTATACATTTGTAACTAAAATATTTTCTGATGAGACACCTAAAGAAATAGTTACAACAGTAGAAAAAGATAAAAATAATTTTAAAAATAAATCTAGTGATGAGATAAGAGAAGATGTTAAAATAAAAATAGAAAAACAAGAAACATCTAAACAAGAGAAGTATACAAGAGGGGTACTTGCTGTCTTTGCTAATCAAGTATCATCATCTAAATCAGTGATAGTTGGTATTTTAAAAGCTTTTAATCAGTTATTATTTAAAGGCAATATATCTTTATTCTTTATATTACTATTAGGACTATTTCTAGATATAATTGCTCTTCTTTTTATAAAAAATATTATGGCAGTTGGTAAGTGTAGATTCTTTATAGAAGGTACTAAATATAAAAAAGTACATATAGATAAACTGTTATTCATCTATAGAGTTAAAAGAACTATATCTGTTGCTAAGAGTATGATGTTAACTTCTCTTTATCAGTTTCTTTGGGATTTAACTATCATTGGAGGTGTTATTAAACATTACTCTTACTTATTAGTACCATATATAATAGCGGAAAATCCTAATATTAGTGGGAGGAAAGCGATTAATCTATCTAGAAAAATGATGGATGGTTATAAACTAGAAGCCTTTAAGTTAGAACTTTCTCTTCTACCTTGGTATATTATTGGTACTATTAGTTTTCAGTTTAGTGATTTATTATTCTTAACTCCTTATTATCAAGAAGTATTAGCAGAGTTTTATATGAAAGTAAGAGATGATAGATTAAGAGAAGATGAATCATTAAAAGAATTATTAAATGACAGGTACTTAGATGGAGAGTTAAGTACTGGAAGTTATCCAAGAGATAAGTTTACGATACCAGAAGTAGAACACCGTAAATGGTTAAAACTTGATTATAAAAGAGATTATTCTTTAGTAAATATTATTTTGTTTTTCTTTACTTTTGCGATGATTGGTTGGCTTTGGGAAGTAGCTCTTCACTTATTTAGTACTGGTAATTTTGTAAATAGAGGAACACTTATGGGACCTTGGTTACCTATCTATGGATATGGAGGATTATTAATTCTTATTCTTTTAAAACCTTTTAGAGAAAAACCATACCTATTATTTATTTTAACTTGTTTATTATGTGGAATAATTGAATACTTAACATCTTGGTATTTAGAAGTTACTTATAACTTAAGATGGTGGGATTATACTGGTTACTTTATAAATATCAATGGAAGAGTCTGTTTAGAAGGATTATTAGTCTTTGGACTAGGTGGATGTGGTTTTACCTATTTAGTTGCTCCTTTTCTAGATAACTTATATAATAAAATTAAACCTAGTATTAAGTATTTAGTAGCAATCATTTTATTATCCTTCTTTATTCTAGATAATATATATTGTCATAATAATTCTAATATGGGAGAGGGGATTACCTCTTATAAAAATGATTGTAATTTCAAGCTAAAAATACTATAATAATAAGTAATGAAAGGAAGATAATATGTTAGACATTAAATTTATAAGAGAAAAT
>CAKOYC010000100.1 GCA_934130265.1 uncultured Bacilli bacterium | reverse complement strand
AGTAATTGTGTTTTCTTTCTTACCTAATCCACTATAAGTGAAAGCGGCATAACTTATTCCAATTACTACTATTAATAAACCAATAATTACTACTAATAACAAATTTTTCTTCATTCTTTCTTTTGTCATCATCTTACTCCTTTTCTATATCTACGATAAGAAATTCTTTTTGTTAATTATTTGTAAACTTTATTACTGGTCATAAAAAAACAGATAGTTTACATATAATTAATTTTTACTTCCCTATTCTATGAATTTAGTCTATCAAAATTTTCCAACTTATTCAATAGTTTTTTCGAATTTTGTATTTTAGTGTTGTCATTATGATAATTATATATTATTATAGTTATCATTAATCACGACCATTGTTGAAGGAGTAAATTGTATGAAATCATTAATATATTTTGAGCAATTAGAAAAAGCCCTTTATAAATCTGGGTTAGAGGGCGATAAAGAAATGATAAGTTTTCTAAGAAAGGAAGAAAATATTGCACTTGATAGTTTAAGTAAAGAAGAAACAGATAAAATGTTAGACAGTATTTTTACAATATATCCATCGTTATTATTAGATCAAGCACCAACTGATACCTTAATTCTTTATCAAATTGATGATAAGCTTCCCATTAAAAGATTAGTTAACAAGCTAATTGAAAGTATTTTTAAAAATCAACTTGATGAAATAATTATAAGTCCAGAAATTAACAAATATCTGATTAATGAGGGAGTGGTTGATCAATATATTTTCAATGATTGTTTAGCTTTTAGGAATGATTATGTAGAAAGAATCATTGGTAGAATATTTGAAAATAAGCAAATTTCTAATAATACAAAGAATAAGATAATTAAAGATTTATTTTTTACCTATTATGAACTTGAAGATGATAGAAAAAATATTCATAATATAGAAAGTGCTGATACTTTATCAAAACGTTTTGCAATGATAGATGATTTTCTTAACATTAATGAACAAGAAGGCGTATATATCAGTTTATGTTTAGAAAATATTATAGCAAATATTGAAAATGAAGATATTGTAGAAAATGAAAAAATAAAAAATGTTAGAAGAAATTATACAAATATTCAGGTGGAGAGTTTACTTACTCCTTTACCAGTAATGAGTCTAGTAGGATTAGAAGAAAGACTTAATTATGAATTTTATAATAGTAATGCTTGCCTAGATGGTAATATTTACTGTGAAGAAACTGAAAAAGTATTAAAAAAGTTATTAATTAATAATGTCAATAAATGATTGAGCAAAAGATAAGGTATCTTTAATCTTATCTATTCTATCTTTAGTTGTTAATTTATAAGCAGTTTTCATCTCTTCTTCCATTTGAGTTATAAAAGAGGGATTTCTATTCAAGTATTTGTACCAGTATGAGTTTTCTTGTAAATATTTATAAAGATAGGGATTACTTTTTATTCTTAATTTAGTTTCTATTTGCATTAGTCCTCATAGTACTTGTTAATAGGTCGTTCTTGATAAGTATTTACAACTGGTTCATCTTTACTAGTTAAAGTACTTAATAAATTGACAGCTTTTTCCAACCCATTAACCCCTCTTTGTAAAGTTTCTAAATCCATATTTTTAAAAATATTAACTATATCTTGAAAGTTTCCTGTCTTAGTTGTTTCTAATTGATTAGTTGAATTAAACTGATTCCAAACAGTAGAATCTTCTCCATATATATCATATAATTCATATAAACTTTGCCAAGTACTTTTTCCTTTTAAAACACTATTAGCTAGTTCTGGCCTATCTTTAATAAAACTTTTAAAACTTTCTTTTGACATATTCTTCACCTAGTAAATAGTATGTTAGAAAATTAGTTTATATAACTATAATAAGTTTACTAATTTATGATTTTTATATTTTGGTTCTAAGTTTCCTCCATTAGCAATAATATTTAATACTTCTAAAAATTTTATTTCATCTTTACCTTGCTTTAGAATTTTTTTGAATTCTTTTTTAAAGCGACTAGTATATTGTACCTGGTACTTTGTATTCTTCAAATAAAACATCATGACTTTAAGTCCTCTAACATTTCGTACATATTTGTATAGCTTTTTGCTTCAAGTTTTCCGTCTAGTATAGCTTCACCCTCATTTATCGCTTCCACTAAGTCTTTGCTAGGTTTAGGATTTACCATTTCAAATGGAACACCATCTTTATTAATCAATTGTTTTATAGCCATGTTTATTACATAAATACTCATGTTTAATCCTAAATTATTTAATATACCAGTTGCTATTTCTTTATCATGTTTATCAACTTGTACACTTATAGTTGTTGTTAAACTTTGCATAGACTCACCTCCTTCACATTTAAATATTATCACATTAAATTAATATACATAAAAAGAATATCATTAAATACAAATAGATATTCTTTCCTTTTTTAATTATTGTCATTTAAAAAATCATCTATAGTCATAAACTTATCATCTAACTTTTCTAAATCAGGTTTTTCTACTTCTAATACTTCTATTTCTTCTTCTTGATTATTTGTATCATTTAACTCTACTACTTTAAAAGCAGTATCTACTCCACCTTTTCTTAAAGTAGAACCAGTAGAATATCTATCAGCGATAGTAAGGTCACTTCCCTTATAGTAAGTAATTTCCCCATTCTTTAGACCTATTTCTTCTTTTGGACTTAAGAAGAATGCTGCTACTACATGATATGGGTTTGTCTTAACATCTCTTATCGTAAGTAGTCCTCTTCTTGCTCTAGTTGTTTTATCAAAGTCTTTTAAATGCATTCTCTTACCTGTTCCCTTATCAGTTACAATAGCTAAGTATTTATTGTCTGACTCATTAAAGTTTAGAATAGAGGTAACACTATCATCTTTTAAAGTTATAGCTTTTACTCCTCCTGCTTTAATTCCTACTACTGGTATTTCATCTTTACTAAACCATAGACCATATCCTTTACTAGTTTCAATAAAGATTTCATCTTTTGTATCATAGAAAGCATCAATTAACTTATCATTATCTTTAAGTTTCATACAGCTAGTAGCTTTAGAGTATCTCGTAAGTTTAAAGTCAGCTAAACTACTACTTTTTATCATACCTTGACTAGTAGCTAAAATAATATTTTTCTTATCATTAAAGTCACTTACTGGTATAGCAGTTACTATTTCTTCATCTTCTTGAAGGGGTACTAAGTTACTAACGTGTTTTCCAAGTTCACGCCATTTTAAGTCATTAATCGTATGAACAGGAATGTATAGATAATTACCAAATGAAGTAAATACTAATAAAGTATCAGTAGTTTTCATCTTAAACTCACCTAGTAAGTAGTCATTTTCTTTAAGTAGGGGATCTTTAATATCACTAGCACTATAACTACGAATAGATGTTCTTTTGATATAGCCTTCTCTACTAATAGTAACAATAGTATCTTCTTTAGGAATAAGAGCGGTAGTATCTAGTTTAATTTCGGTAACTTCATCTCTAACCTCGGTGATACGTTCCTTATTATACTCACTCTTTACTTTTTTTAATTCTTCTTTCATTACTTTCTTAAGTATTTTTTCATTTTCCAAGATAGCAG
>CAKOYC010000099.1 GCA_934130265.1 uncultured Bacilli bacterium | reverse complement strand
GCTCCCAAAGACTCTACTACTATTAAATGTATTAAAAGAGAGACAATTGTAGCAAACTATAGTAAGAATAATAATCTAGCAAGTCTTGGTGTAAAAGATTATCAAATATCACCAAGTTTCAATAAAAATGAACTTAACTATACTTTAGAAGTAGAACATGATGTTGAGAAAATAACGATTGAAGGTAGTAGGGAAGATAGTAAAAGTAGTATTACTGGTCTAGGAGAAAAAGAAGTCCATGAAGGAGCTAATGCCTTTGATATTGTAGTAACCGCTGAAAATGGTTCTACAAAGACTTATCACTTAACCGTAACTGTAAAAGAATTAGAACCCATTAACGTCAAAGTAGATAAAAAAGAAATGACGCTTATTCAAAAAGAAGAAGAATTAACTGATAAAGTACCTAATCACTTTGAAAAGACTACTGTAAAAATAAATGATAAAGACGTTTTAGCCTATCAAAATAAAGTCTTGAAACTAACAATAGTTGCTCTAAAAGATAGTAAGGGAAATATTAATTTCTATGAATATAAAAATAATAACTATAAACTATATAAACAACTAACTAGTGGTAATATCTCTATCCATATCCTTGATACTAAAAAAATACCGAAAGGATATAAACCTTATAAATTAAAAATAGATAATAATGAGTATCAAGCCTATAAACTAAATAAGAGTGATTCATTTTTCTTAATTTATGGAGAAAATGTTGAAACTGGTAAAAAAAGTTTATATAATTATGATGAGGTAGAAAAAACTATTCAACGATATAATAAGGTAGAGGTCAAAAGTAGTAACAGTAATGATAAATATCTTATTCTTGGACTACTAGGATTAGTTTTATTACTTCTTCTTATCTTACTAGGACTATTAGGCAGTAATAGAAAAGTTAAGAACAAGAAAAAAATAAAGAAAAGAATTGGAGACAAATATAATGGAGAAGAAAAGTTCTAAGAAAAAAGTATTATGGGGATTAGGAATACTTTTTATACTACTAGTTATTATTGTAATTATCTATTTTGTAATTGGTTATAAAAATGATCAGATAGAATCTAAAAAGAAGATAGATAGTGTCATAACAAGCTATAATAATTTTAAAACACATATTGATTCTTTTAATAAGGAACGTGATAACTTTTATCAAGTAGTAATGAAAGATATGTATTATGAAGACTTAAAGAATAACGATACTAAGTATAAAGAAATTATTAGTAATTATACTAAGACTATTGAACCACTAGAAGATGATTATAAAGAATTGAAAGATAAATGTGTTGATGTTTTATATCCTGATGTGTCTGTTAATAATAAATGTGAAGCTTTTGTGATTGGTTATGAGAAAGCAATAAATTCTTATGTTAGTGATATTAAGAAGTATAATGAAAATATTAAAGACTATAATGATGTCTTAGAAGAAAATGATACTAAGATAGAAGAAGTTAAATTAACTATTGATTATATAGATGTTGATGGTGATAGAAAATATCTAGGAAAGAATTAAAAGGTGAGTTATGGAAGATTTAGAGAAAACAGTAGTAATGCCAAGTCTTAGAAAAGAGCTTAATAAGAAGAATAAGAAAACTAAAAAGGGAAAGATTAAAACTATTCTTAGTAGTTTAATAATTATAGGTAGTAGTCTAGGTTTATTTCTTTTCTATGGACCATTTAATTTCTTTCGTGACTTTTGGATAACTTCAGCGATGACTACGATGACACATCAGTATTTAGCTACTTGGTTTTATAATGATGATGTGATTAACAAGGTCTTATCAAAGAACCATATGGTAGAAGTTAATGATACTACTAATCCTGATTTAGTTAATATTAGTGATTATAATAAGAATCAAACTATTTATAAAAATGAATATGAAAAAGAAATACTAGAACATGAAGATGATGCTTTATATAAAGTAATTGATATTAAAGGGACATCTTATCAAGGGTATTTAGTAGCCATTTATGACCCATCTAGAGTATCTATTGCAACAACTAAATATTTAGGTAAAAGAGGAGAAGCTATTACAACAGTTGCAAAAAGAGAAAACGCTATTATTGCTATGAATGCTGGGGGATTTTATGATCCTGATTGGAATAGTAATGGAGCTCAACCACATGGTACAGTTATTTCTAATGGAGTAGTAGTAAGTGACTTTGATGATGCTAATATGAGTGGTGGTTTTGTTGGCTTTAATAAAGAAAATAAACTAGTACTTGGTAAGTTCAGTAAGGAACAAGCTGTTAGTATGGGTATTCGTGATGCAGTTGAATTTGGACCATTTTTAATTGTTAATGGTAAGAGTAGTTTCGTTAAAGGTAATGGTGGTTGGGGAATAGCTCCTCGTACGGCAATAGGTCAAAGAAGTGATGGAATTGTTCTATTCCTAGTAATTAATGGTCGTCTTGCTACTAGTATTGGAGCAGATATGGGTGACTTAACCGAGATAATGGAAAACTATGGAGCTGTAAATGCTGCTAATATGGATGGAGGTAGTTCATCAGAATTAGTTATCAATAATAAGATTATAAATCATCCAGTAGCAGCTGGTACTAATGGATTAAGAGATATGCCTACTTTCTGGGTAGTTAAATAAGCCATGAACTTTAGTGCATGGTGGTTGACTAAAGAAAATTCATTTACTAAAAATAATATAGAAGCACTAGCAGAATATTATGATATTGATTTATCAGCTAAATTAAGAGATAAAATAATATAAAGATTATATAAGTATTTGGGCTTATAATGGGTATACAGCTTTAGAATATAACAATATGAAAAAAGAAGCTAAAAAAGTAGGACGTAATGATTCTTGTTCTTGTGGAAGTGGCAAAAAGTACAAAAACTGTTGTGGAAAATAATTGTAAAATAAGAATGCTATCATAAAAATGATAACATTTTTTTGTAAACACAATGGTCTATCATTACTAAAAAGTTACACAAGTGTAAAAAATTAGTAATGGAGGATACTATGGAAATTGAAAGAAATTATTATTTAAAAAAATTAATTAGTAAAAGACATAATGGTTTAATTAAAATTGTTACGGGGATAAGACGTTGTGGTAAATCTTATTTACTAGATCCTATATTTAAAGACTATTTAATTAACAATGGAATAAAAAAAAATCATATTATTAAAATGGAACTTGATTCTATAGAGAATAAAAAATATCGTAATCCTCAAGAGTTATATAGCTATATTATGAATAAAGTAGTCGATGATGATATGTATTATATTATAATAGATGAGGTTCAAAAGTGTGAAGATTTTGAAAGCGTTCTTAATAGTTTTTTACGCAAAAAAAACTTAGATGTGTATGTTACTGGAAGCAATTCAAAATTTTTATCAAGTGATATTGTAACTGAATTTAGGGGAAGGGGAGATGAGATAAAAGTTTATCCACTTTCTTTTAAAGAGTTTTACTCATTTAATAATAATAGGGATAAGGGTGAAGCTTGGAAGGAGTATATTACTTATGGAGGATTACCACTTGTTTTGTTACAAAATACGGTCGAGGAAAAAGTTGATTATTTAAATATTCAAAAAAATAACGTTTATATAAATGATGTTGTAGAAAGAAATGATATTCAAAATGAAGAAGAATTAAAAAAACTTATAGAAATGATTTCTTCTTCAATAG
>CAKOYC010000098.1 GCA_934130265.1 uncultured Bacilli bacterium | reverse complement strand
CCAGGAACACGCATTTTCATTGAACTGTTGTTACTTGAGTTATTCATTGTTTCACCTCCTACATTAGTAGAATGTGAATTTTTTAAGATTTAATACATTTTTTTTGATGGTAATTTTTACCTAAAGAAATTCTTTTAAATTTTCTTCTTGTTCATTTTTAATTTTTAAAGTGAAAGTATCTTTTACAGTATCCATAAGAATCTCTTGATAAGCTATTTTTTCTTCTTGTTTTATACATTCGTCTAAACTTGGATTAATTACAGGATGCTTTGGTACAAAGACTGTACAGCAATCTTCATAAGGTAAAATACTAGTTTCATAAGTATCTATTTTTTTAGCTATATCTATTATTTCTAATTTATCAAAACAAGCAACTGGTCTAATAACTGGATAATTAGTTACATTATTAATAACATGCATACTGTGTAATGTCTGACTGGCTACTTGACCAATACTTTCTCCATTGATAATAGCATAAGCTTTATTTTTTTTAGCTAACATTTCCATAATACGATACATCATTCTTCGCATTATAGTAATAACATATTCTTCTTTAACATTTTTATAAATTTCTTCTTGAATTTTAGTAAATGGTACAATATGTACTTTTACTTCAGTTTGATATTTAGCAAGTTTCTTAGCAAGTGTTAAAACTTTTTCTCTAGCTTCTAAACTAGTATGTGGTATTGCTTCAAAGTAAACAGCTTCTACTTTTATACCACGTTTCATAGCAAGATATCCAGCTACTGGTGAATCTATTCCACCACTTAACATTAATAATCCTTTAGGTTGAGTTCCTATTGGGTAACCACCAAGTCCTTTAAAAGCATTATAATATAGTAGTGTTTTTTCTTTTAGTATTTCTATATTAATAAGTACTTCTGGATTATGAACATCTACTTTTATATTGTTTTTATTTTTTAAAACTATTCCGCCAAAATATGGTGCCAACTCTTCACTTGTTCCCCTAAATGATTTATCACTTCGTTTAACTTTTACTTTAAAAGTTTTAAAATTAACTTTAGAAACTGTCTCTATTAGTAGTTTACTAATTGCTTCTTTATTTGATTCACAGGTATATATCATATGATAAGAATGTATTCCAAAAGTAGTATTTATGGCTTCTATTATTTCTTTTTCTACTAGAGAGTCATAAGTTATATACATTCTAGCTAAATCCATAGAAATACTAGCATCATATTTTTTTATTTTAGCTTCTAGATTGTTTTTTAAAGTCTTAACAAAGAAATTTCTATTTCCTTTTTTAGTAGTTAATTCTCCATACTTAATTAATATCATTTTCTCCATTATAGTATCTCCTCCTTTAAAACTTTTATGAATGTATCTATTTCTTCTTTAGTATTATCTTTTGATAGACTAACTCTTAAAGAACTTTTACTTATATCCATATTATTAGTTAAGGCATAAAGTGTTTTTGAATAATCTTCTTTTGATGAACAAGCTGTTTTACTTGATATATATATATCAAAAAGTTCAAAAGTATGTAAAACTGTCTCTGGTTTCTTACCTATTATACTAAAGTTTAAAATATAAGGTGAGGAGTCTTTTGGTGAATTAATAACTACATCTAAGTTAGTTAGTTGGTCTCTTAAATATTTATTAAGTTCTACTACTTTTAGAGTATTTTCATCTTCCTCTTCCAATATTAAACGAAGAGCTTTAGCAAGTGAGGCAATTAAAGGAACAGATGGTGTGCCAGCCCTGTAGATGGTTTGACTATCTCCTCCGGATATCAATGGTAGAAGATTAATATTTTCTTTTTTGATTAAGCAAGCAATACCCTTTATACCAAAAAACTTATGAGCACTAAAACTAAATAGGTCTACATTATCTAGGTTTACAGGTATTTTACCAACACTTTGAGTACCATCTACATGAAAAATTGTCTTAGGATATTTCTTTATAATTTTACCAATTTCCTCTATATCTTGAATAATACCTGTCTCACTATTAACATGATGAATAGTAACAAGGACTGGTTCTTCTTGTAAAAGAGCATTAAGATTATCTAGGTCTATATGTCCAAATTTATCAAGTTTTACATATTTGACAGTTATATCTTCTCTTAATTGTTGTAAAGTCTCACTAATAGAAGCATGTTCTAACTCGGTAGTAATTACTAGTTTATTACGATGTTTATAGTAATCTATTACTCCTTTTATAGCCATATTATTAGATTCACTAGAGCTAGATGTAAAAATAACCTCATCACTCTTTACACCCATAAGAGTTGCTACTTGACTTTCTGCCTCCTTCATTAGTTTTTTACTTTTTATTCCTAGTTTATGTAGAGAATTAGGATTAGCAAAAAATTCTTCACTAACTTTATAAAATGTATCAAGGACTTCTTTCCTAGTTTTAGTAGTTGCACTGTTATCAAAATAAATCATAAGATACCTCCTTTTTATAGCAAGCCTATTATAACAGATTTATTCAAAAATAAAAAGGAGAAAATCACTTCTCTCCAACATATTTCCAATGAGCATAGTAAGTTGTATTATCTTTTGGTACTATAGTATTTTCATCTATCTTATCTCCATTTATTGGATCAGTATACCAACCTAAGAACTGATAATTATCTCTTTTTAAGTATAATAATTCTCCAAACTTAGTATTATTCTTTTTAACAACATCACTAGTACTTAGACCTCCTTCTTGTATTTGTAGGTTTCTTATTTCTATGGTTATATTTTTAGTAAATTCTCCCCAGTAGTAAAAAATAAATGCTTTGTAAGCAGTAATATCCCAATTGGTTGAAAATGTTTTACTATATCTTTTCCAACTTGTATCTAATTCATATTCATAAATTCCACCTTGCTCACTTCCTATATTTTCTAGAATTTTTTCTGATGCTCTTGCTTCAAAAATGTATGTATATTTGGTATTGGTCAATAATGTTTTTTTATTTTTAAAATTCCATCCCTGAGTATTGATAAAAGTAAACGAATAATTTTTCCCATTATCATCATAATATATTTTTTTATTTATAACATTTCCATTGCTTGAACAACATAAGTCATAGACACTAGTATCATAATATTCATCCAATACATCATTTTCTAAATAGTTATAATCATAGGTCATAGTTGTTGCTTGTTCATTTGATACTTCTTGATTAGCTTCTATTCTCACTTTGGTCTTAAATGCTTGTTCACCTATATCTCCATTAACATCTTTATTTAACCAGACTCTTAAAGTAATATTATCTTTTCCATCTTTATTTAATATTCCCTCATATATTTTTCTATCCGTCAGTTCTGAAGGACTATATTTATTACCATTGATTTCTAAACTATACTTAATAAACTTATCATCTAATCTAGTAGTTCCTGTCGGAATAGTATCATCATCTAGATAAATACTGTAACTGCCATATCCCACTCCAATATTTTCTACGCTAAACTTAAATCCATCTTGATTCATTCCTTTATCATCAGATATAAACTCTCCTGACTCTAAGGTAAGAGAGTTTTCCTCAGTTAGACTAAATCTAAAGTTTCCTACTCTAATCGAATGAATCTTATCTCCATTAATTGTTTGTATTAACCAAGCATAGGTTATTCCTAATCCTAATATTACTATTAACATAAAAGTTACTATTATAGCTATTTTCTTTTTATCCATTATCTACTACTCCTTTTATTTTTAATATGCACAAAAAGATAGAGCTATACTATAT
>CAKOYC010000097.1 GCA_934130265.1 uncultured Bacilli bacterium | reverse complement strand
ATTATCGAACGAGAACCGACTGTTCGCTTTTGTACGAAAGGAAGCCCCCACCTCTTTAGGTGGGGGAGGATGTCACAGACTTAGCTCATAAAGATAATAAATGTATCATAATAGTAACTCATTCAGAAAATGTTTGTAATCAGGCAGATAAAGTCTATGAACTTACTAAAGTTAAAAAGTCATAACTTGAAATATTAGGTTATGCCTTTTTTTAGTCTACTCCAAAAACTTTAAAAAAATTGATTTTTTTGGAGTGAATATTATAGTGTTTTGCAGTTAAAATACAAAAAGATGGTTATCCTTATGAAGGAATTATAATAAAAGATATTGTACACTGGTTATAAAGTATCTTAATTATTAATCAAAAAGAAAAGATCTTAAGGAAAGGTCTTTTCTTTTTAAGAGTCTAGTGGAGTAGTTTCATTGTCACTTATATAGTCTTCTACTACTTCATTATCTATTTGATTGTCAATAGCTTCATCACTATCAGCTATTTCATCCCAGTCATCATTATAACTATCTTCAACATTAATTCTAACTTTAGTATCACCGACTAGTTCAATACCAAGAGTCTTCTCAATAGTAGTTAAAATATTATTACCATTAATTTCTGCTTTAATACAACTAGGACCAGATAGGTTTCTAATAATAATTTCTTCGTTAGAATTAGTACTAGTATCACCTTGAATAGTAACTACTTCATTATAGTCATGATGTTCTTTTAATACTTCTGTTTTAGTATCGTTATCATAAGAATACCAAACATTAATATCATAACCACCAGAAATATTTACAATATTATTAATCTTTTCACCACTAAAATTATGGTTAATTACCCAACAACCTAAGACAGTAGTAGGGGTATTTAAAGCTTGTAATGATAAGTTATCAGTAAATTGTTTTTTACCTTTACCAATTACTGCTTTAGTGACAATTTCTTTGAATGACGCCAAACTTATCCCTCCTCAATTTAATGTATGCAAAAGATAATTATTTTTTCCAGTTTAGTAAAAAAATATCTTCAAAAGAAACTAGTTTTATGATATTATTCATGTAGAATATGAGGTGCTTTAATGATGGTAGGCTATTTCTCTTATGCTTGGTTTACTGTGCAAGGAGTACAAAAGTATAGTGTTGTAACTGGAAGCTTAACAGTACACTAGCTATTGGCTTTAACACTGTTAATATTAATGGGGCAGGAGTAATAGAATATACACCAACAACTGATAATGATACACTAACTGTTACAGTAACAAACTCTAGTGATCGACCAGTTAAAAACTCACTATATTATTATAATTTATCAGATTCCTCAATAACTATAGGATATGTATCCAATAGTCAAACTGTTCCATCTATTACAGGTGTATCAGTAGATAAAGGAAAGAGTTTAACTTACAAGATAAAAATAACAGGTATGACTATTAGAATAGGTTCTTCTATAGGATTAAATAATTCTAATTTATCATTACCAAGTGGAACAACCTCTTTTGATATTTTTGGTTTACCAGTTAGTGAAGTACTTTTAGTAGGCTTACTAAATATCTATGAATATGCAATGAGTTACAAAAATGCTACAGTTTCTACTGGATACTTAAATGTGGGCTTAAACTGGTGACCACTTACACCATATGATGCATCTAATGTTTCGACTTGTTAATAATGATGGGGCTATTTTATACTATAGGCCATTAGCTACAACTGGTTCGCGTCCCTCAATAAATTTAAAGTCTGAAGTGAAAGTTGTATCTGGCGCTGGAACTAAAGATAATCCATACAGATTATCTGTTCAACCGGATAATTCACGATAAAATTAGGATAAAAAAATAGATGAAGAAATTTGCTCTTCATCTTTTATATTGCTCTATATTTATCTTGATCTTTATAAGGGTTATTTTTATCTATATGATCAATAAATAGTATTCCATTTAAGTGATCTATTTCATGTTGAAAGGCTATGGCTAATTCTTCTCTTGCCCTAATTCTTATTTTATTACCATCTATATCATATCCTTCAACAGTTACTCTAGCATATCTTGGAACGATACCTTCTACATCTCTATTGATAGATAAACATCCTTCACCCATATCTACATAAATCTTTTCTTCGGAGTTACTTATTATCTTTGGATTACATATAACATAAGTATCAAATTCTTGTTCAACAACTTCATGAACAATTGTTAAATATCTTTTTGGAACCCCTAACTGAATAGCAGCCATTCCCATACCTGGTCTTAAATCATACTTCTTAGCAAGTTTTTCTATTTGACTATCATGAAGATAGGTGACCATTTTATCAATTAATTCCTTATCTTCCTTTGTAAGAGGAAATGTTACCTCTTCACTGATAAGCCTTAGTCTTTTATCTTTTTCATCTAATATTTCTTTTGTTTTTAACATAGTACCACATCCACTTCTTGCATTATTTTACCACAATATTAAAGAAAAAGAAAGGATAAACCTTTCTATCTTGTATATCTAGCACCGATAACGATAACTAATAGAATAAATAATACTAAAATGATTGCGTAGTTACTGTTAGATTGTCCGTAGTAGCCATATCCATAAGTAGGATAATAAGGCATAGAACCACCACAACCACAGCTTCCTCCACCGTAGTAATACATAATAGATTCCTCCTTTTTCTAATATAGAATATGATAAATAATGTCAAGATGTTAATTAAAATGACTATTCCTTCTTTCTAAACTAGTTAGTTTGTGATATATTTATACTAGAGAGAGGAGTGATAACAATTTATGACTAAGACAAGAAAAGTAATCAAGTATCTTGATAAACCACTTTTCTTTGTAACAGCTTTATTATTTCTCTTTGGTCTTATAATGGTATTTTCTTCAAGTAATGTAACTGCTTATATGAGTGGTAAGAGTGCTTATGGTTATTTTATTAAACAAGGAATATTCCTAGGAGTTAGTGCTTTAATTAGTTTTATAATTATTAAGTTTAATACTAAAGTATATGGTATTTCTTCAACACCACTACTTATTCTGATAGTGACTGGTTTAGTTGCTTTACTTTTATACGGTAAAGTTACTAATCAAGCCAAGAGTTGGTTTCAACTAGGACCTATTACAATTCAACCTAGTGAATTTGCTAAAGTAGTTATTGTTGCTTTTCTCGCAAGGTATTATTATGAACTAAATGAAAAAAAGTTATCTAGTCCGTTAGTAAGTGCTATTCCCTTGGTTATTTGTGGAATTATTGCTTTCTTAATTATTTTACAACCAGATCTTGGAACGGCTATTATCTTTTCATTGATAGTTATTTTTATGTTTTTAATAGTACCAATACCGAGAATAGTAAAGAGTAAAATTATTACCTTTGGTATTATTTTAGTACTGTTTGCTGCTTTAGTTCTTACTATGATGGGTAAGACTTTGATTCATGAAAGACAGTTAGAAAGATTAACATTTACTAATCCATGTTCTAGATTATTAAATGAAGGTAATCAAGTATGTAATGGCTATATTGCTATTAATAATGGGGGATTAACAGGAGTAGGACTTGGTAATAGTACCCAAAAGTATTTGTATTTACCAGAACCTTATACTGACTTTATCTTTGCTGTTATCGTAGAAGAGTTAGGTGTTGTTACAGGAATAGTTCTTATTCTAGCTTATATATTTGTTTTATTTAGAATCTATTTAATAGCTAAAAAGAGTTATACAAATAGAGGAGCATTAATCTGTTATGGAGTACTTTTC
>CAKOYC010000096.1 GCA_934130265.1 uncultured Bacilli bacterium | reverse complement strand
GTTAGTCCTACTTCATCCATTAGTTTAGGTATTAAATAATTTAAAGCTATATCCTTTTTTTCATATTCTGTATATGATGGGATATGAATAATTTCTAATCTATCTTTTAATTCTAGTGGTATTTGCTCTTCATAGTTAGCTGTTGCTATAAAAAGTACTTTAGAAAGATCAAAGTCTTCCTCAATATAATGATCAGAGAAATGGGTATTCTGTTCTTTATCTAGCACCTCTAAAAGACTACTAGCCGGATCTCCTTTAACACTTTTAGTCATTTTATCTATCTCATCAATAATAAAGACAGGATTAGAACTACCAGCTTTCTTCATACCTTGAATTATCCTACCAGGCATGGCTCCTACATAAGTTCTTCTATGTCCAACAATTTCTGCTTCATCATTAATTCCTCCAACTGATATAGTTGCAATATTTCTATTTAAACTTTTGGCAATTGAATAAGCTAGTGAAGTTTTACCAACACCAGGTGGACCTATTAAACAAAGAATAGGACTTTTCTCTTTCTTAGAATTTTGCTTAACAGCAATATATTCTAAGATTCTTTCTTTTACATCACGCATTCCATAATGATTATTATCAAGAGTCTTTTGTATTTCACCTAAGTTAGTTACATCTTTGGTTTCTATTTCAAAAGGTAGTGATAACATCCATTCAATATAGTCTTTCATCATTACCACTTCTGGAGAGATAGGAGCAGATGTTTCATACCTTTTAATTTCTTCTTTAATTCTACCTTTTATTTTCTTATTAGCTTTTAGACTTTTTAATCTTTTCTGATATTTTTCTATTTCACTATTCTTACTATTTTCTTCCCCTAATTCTTCTTTTATTACTTTAAGTTTAGTCTGTAAATAAAATTTCTTCTGACTATCTGCTACTTCTTCTTTTACCTTTTCATCTATCTGGTTTTCTATCTTAGCTAATGCTATTTCCTCTTTTAACTGTTCAAGTAAAGCAATTGCCCTTTTAACAGAATCTTCCTCATATAAATATTTTTTCTTTAACTCAATGGAAAATGGTAAAAGAACAGCTAGAGAGTCCGTTAAATCTGATAGGTTATCAATAAAGGATAATTGGTGAAGCATGGCATTACTAGTGTTAGCTATTAGGTTACTGTATTTTTCATATGATCTTAACAACATATCAATATATAAAGTATTTTTTTCTTTGGGTATCTCCTTTAAGTTTACATCTTCTATATCAACATACCAAATTCCATTTTCTTTTTCATAGTTAGTAACTTTAACTCTTTCATGACACAAAAATACTGCTCTTGTCTTGGAATTTGGCACTAATAGCTTTAATGTTAGGGTTGATAACACCCCAAGAGAAGGAAACTCTATAACGTTATCTAGTGAAAAGCCATCTAGAGAATGTATCATAATAACTTGTTGATCTTTGCTCTGTTCTATAGTATTTATAAGTTTTTCAGTCTTTTCATCCTGTGTTTCTATCCTATACTCAACTTTTGGAAACAAGACCGTTTCATTAACAATCATAACTGGTACTCGCCTCATTACACTTCACCCATTTCTAATTTTCTATTATAACTTAACTAACTAATTTTGAGAAGATTTTTTTCTAATTTTATAGTAAAAAACAATATCTTAAAATATCGTTTTTACCCATTATTAATAATAGTATTTCTTAATTATTTCTTCTGCTACTTTTATTCCATCAATAGCTGATGAAGTTATCCCTCCAGCATAGCCACTACCTTCCCCACAAGGATATATTCCTTTGATATTTGACTCTAACTTTTCATCTCTTATTATTTTAATAGGAGATGATGTTCTTGTCTCTACTCCAGCAAGTAGAGGATTACTATCACTAAAGTTTTTTATTTTCTTATTAAATTCTATCATTGCTTCTTTAATTGAATCACTAATAGTTACTGGTAATATATCATTTAAGTCAGTAAAAGTATAGGCACCTAGTATAGCAAAATCTGTTTCCTTCTTAGTTATTTTTTTATTTAGAAAGTCTTGATAATATTCTACTGGTATCTTACCATTTCCTTTTAAATAAGCCTTTTTCTCTAGTTCTTGTTGATATTTAATACCTGCAAATAAACCTTCACCATAGTCTTTTTTAGATACAGTTACCACAATGGCACTATTAGCAGTATTACTATCTCTTAGATAATTACTCATACCATTTACTACAAGAGAGTTATTTTCACTAGCTGAATTTATAACATAACCTCCAGGACACATACAAAATGAGTATACTCCTCGATGATTTTTGGTTTGATAAGTTAGTTTATATGGAGCTTTCTTAATCTTATTTTGATATTGTTCTTTATCAATCATCTTTTGATAATGCATTACTCTAACCCCTACTGCAAATGGTTTAGATTCCATCAACAAGTTTTTATCATCTAAAAGATGAAATGTATCTCTAGCACTATGACCTATAGCAAGTATTAAAACATTACAAGGTAGTTGTTCTTTATCATTTAGAGTAATTGCTACTACTTTTTCATTTTCTATTTTAATATCTGTAAGTTTAGTACTAAATCTAAACTCTCCACCCATCTTAATTATTTTATTTCTAATAGATGGAATTATCTCTTTTAATTTATCAGTTCCAAGATGAGGATGCTGTAAGTATAAAATATCACTATCTGCTCCATTTTCAATAAAGATATCAAAGACTTTTTTACCTCTATGTTCCTTATCTCTAATCATTGTTTTTAGTTTTCCATCAGAGAATGTTCCTGCTCCCCCTTCACCAAAAGAGACATTACTTTCTTCATTTAAAGTACCTTTTTCTAAGAAAGTATTAACTGTCTTTACTCTTTTAGTCATCTCTTCTCCTCTATCTATTACTAAGGGATGAAAACCTTTACTTGCTAAAAGATATGCAGCAAATAACCCTGCTGGACCACTACCTACAATAATAGGTCTATTTTCTAATTTATTAGAACCATTCTTTGGTATTTGGTATTCTTCTTTTACAACTTTATTAAGTTTTAGCTTTTTATTCTTTAATAGTTCATCTTCTAATTTACTTTCTAGTTCTATATCAATACTATAGTGATAATGAATATCACCACGTCTTCTAGCATCTACTGATTTTTTATTAATATTAATAGTTTTTATATCACTAGACTTTATCTTTAATAGTTTTACTACTTCTTCTTGATAATTATCATTATCTATTTTTAAATTAATCTCTACTCTAAGCATTACTATCACCTCTACTAGTTAATATTCCAGATAAAAATGCAAATGTTAGATTGTAACCACCACAGTCTCCATTAACATCTAATAGTTCCCCTATAATATATAAATTTTTAACAAGCTTAGACTCCATCGTTAAAGGATTTATTTCTCTAAGACTTACTCCACCACTACATACTTGAGAAAAGTCAAATTCTTTATAAGAGGTAATATTAAATTCCATCTCTTTTAGTATTTTAGTTAATTCTTGCTTTTTATCACTTGATAAGTCTTCATAATAGATATCTTTAGAAATATCTAAAGTTTTAAGTATATAATCAATCATTTTATTAGGTAAAAAACCAAGTAGTAAATCATATACTTTTTTATTTTTAAAACTAACTTTATCCATAAATGGCATTAAGTCTATTGTAATTACTTCTTTTTTATTTTTATTTAAACCTTTAACAGCATAGTAACTAAGGTTAAAGATACAAATACCACTTAATCCATAGTCGGTAAACTGAACTTGACCTAGTTCTTCTCTTACTTTTACTCCATCTTCATAAAGAGTTACTTTAGCATCTACTCTTACTCCTT
>CAKOYC010000095.1 GCA_934130265.1 uncultured Bacilli bacterium | reverse complement strand
AGTCCACCTTTATCTACTTTTAATCTATCTAAAGCTTTTTTCATCACTTCTAAATCAATTATCTCTTTTTTATCAACTAAAGCAAAGTCTCTTACTCTTTTAAATAAACGATTAGCAATTCTTGGTGTTCCTCTACTTCGCTTAGCAAGTTCTAAAGCAGCTTCATCAGTAATATCCATCTTCAAGACTCTACTAGTTCGCTTAACAATAGCACTCAATTCAGCATCAGTATAAAACTTAAGTTTAGAAACTATTCCAAATCTATCTCTTAAAGGACTTGATAAGTCTCCTGCTCTAGTTGTTGCTCCAACTAAGGTAAAAGGTGGTAAGTCTATTTTGATATTACGAGAGTTTCCTTCACTACCAATAATTATATCAAGAGTAAAGTCTTCCATCGCTGGATATAATATTTCTTCGATATATCTTGGCATTCTATGAATCTCATCAATAAATAAGACATCACCTGGCTCTAGGGTTGATAAAATAGCTGCTAAATCGCCACTTTTTTCAATAGATGGACCACTAGCTGTTTTTATATTAACTCCCATTTCTCTAGCTATTATATAAGCAAGAGTTGTTTTACCAAGTCCTGGAGGACCATATAATAAAACATGATCTAAGGTCTCATTTCTCATCTTTGCTGCTTCTATAAAGACATGAATATTTTCTTTAACTTCACTTTGACCAATATATTCATCAAGTACTAAAGGACGAATACTAGATTCTAACACTTCATCATCAGTTTGTTCTTCACTACTAACTACTCTATCATCCACAACTACCACCTCCTACTTCTATTTTAGAAATAAACTTAAAGCTTGTTTAATTTGATTTTCAATACTTAAACTACTATCTACTTTAGCAAGTACACTCTTAATTTCTTTTTCTTTATAACCAAGACCAAGCAAAGCATCATGCACTTCCATAAGAGAGTCTGTTCTAACAGTATCTAAGTCTTTAAAGTCATCTAACTTACCTTTTAAGTCTAGTACTATTTGCTTAGCTAGTTTATCTCCTATCTTTGGAAATTTCTTAAGATATAAAATATTTTCTCTTTCAATAGCATCTTTTATTCCTGCTAGGCTTCCGGTTGCAAGTATTGGAAGAGCCATTTTAGGACCTAGTCCTTTAACTCCTATTAGTTTTAAAAACATTTCTTTATCATTTTTCTCTTTAAAACCAAATAAGAGATGTTCATCTTCTTTTATCTGCTGATATAAATATATCTTATATTCTTTTCCTTCTTCAAAAGAAAAAGGATTAGGTGTATAGATAAGATAACCAATGTTGTTAGTTTCTAATACTATGCTATTAGAATTAATTTCTTTAACAGTCCCAATCATATAATCATACATATTAACACCTAGTTTTCCTTTATATTACAATATACACTTTGTACATCATCAATATCTTCTAAAAGTTCATATAGTTTTTCTACTTTCTCTCTTGTCTCTTCATCAACTTCTACTTCGTTTTGAGCAACATAAGTAACTTCTGATGTTAAAAACTCCGCTACTCCCATATTTACTAGGGCATCTTTTACTTTGATAAAGTCTTCTGGTTTAGTAGTAATCATATAACTTTCATCTAGTTTTTCCATATCAAGAGCTCCAGCATCAAGGGTTGTCATCATCACTTCATCCTCATCATAATCACTAGGAATCTCAATTAAACCAACACGGTCAAATAAATAACTAACAGAACCATCTGTTCCTAAGTTTCCACCATGTTTTGTAAAGGTACTTCTTACAAAAGAAGCTGTTCTATTTCTATTACCGGTTAAACAATCAACCATAAAAGCTGTTCCTGAAGGGCCATATCCTTCATAACGAACAACATCATAATGTTCATTATCACTAGCACCCTTTGCTTTATCAATAGCCTTTTGAATATTATCTTTTGGCATATTAGCCGCTTTAGCTTTCTCAACTACTAATCTTAAACTTGGATTAGCATCAGGATCAGGTGTTCCTTGTTTAGCGGCAACATATAACTCTTTTGCTAATTTTTGAAATACTTTTCCTCTAGCAGCATCTATTAATCCTTTTTTACGATGAATAGTTGCCCATTTAGAATGTCCACTCATTTATCTCACTCCTCTTTTCCATAATATGATAACATATTTTTCTTTTCTTTCAAATATAAAAAAGGATATTTCTATCCTTAAAATTTATCAACATTAACTTTTACATACTTATTACCATTTAAATAACTACTAGCCTGACAAAGAGTACGAATAGCATTAATAGTCTTACCATTTTTACCAATTAATCTGCCCATATCCTCTTCCTTAACTAATATTTCAATAGTAACGGTATCATCAGAGTCAAACTCTTTTATACTAATGTCTTCTTTATTTATAACTACTCCCTCAACAAGAGTTGTTACAAGTTTTACTAAATCCATTATTTTGATTCCTTTTTAGTTTTATTTTCAGCAAATTTCTTCATAACACCTTCGTTTTTTAATAAACTACGAACAGTATCAGATGGAATTGCTCCACGGTCTAACCATTTAAGTGCTACTTCTTCATTAATCTTAGTAGTATTTTCTTTTTCTAGTGGATTATAAGTTCCAACTAATTCAAGATATTCTCCATCACGTCTAGCTCTAGAGTCAGTTACCACAATACGATAAGTAGGTCTTTTCTTAGCACCCATTCTCATTAAACGAATCTTTACAGCCATAATTACACTCCTTTCTGTTTGCAATTAATATTATAGATACTATTTTTTTGTTTGTCAACATATTTTTGTTAACAGTTTTCATTTAATAACATATGGATTTAGTGATGAGCCATCACCTTTAGCAATTTGTGTATCAGCCCTTAAATTTATAACTGGGCGAACCCCAAGTAAACCAAACACATCATACCATGGTGTTAAACTTCCTGATGACATCACAGGCCAAACATCCGCAAGTGAACCGTAAGCTCCAAAGTAAGATGGTGAAAGTGTCCAATAATTTTTTCCATTATACAAGTAATAGTTACTATTTGGTGAGTAATTATCATTATAATAAGTTCTTCCACCAGCCATTGCCACTTCATCTGCTGTGATTAAACCTACTGGATAATCCAGTTTAGCACTTACATTTGATACTTTAAATCTATCATTTTCCTGACTGCATTTTAAACTTGGTGTTTTTCTATCCTGTAAACGTGTATAAGCACCATAGTCTGCACCAGATGTCATTAGATATCCAGAACCTTTTGTTATACTTCTATCATTGCAAAATACCTCATCTGCTAAATATGATGTATAACTTGTAAGATTTGTCTTATACCAACTATCTAGTTTTGTCTTTATTGGTGAATCTGTTGCATTCGTTTGAGCTGATATTAAACTATTTGAACTATATGATATTGGTTGTACTATCATTGTAGTTGCATTGCTATATTCTGTTATTTTGTATAAAACATTACAATCTGTATTTAAACAGCTGTATAACTGATTATTTACTATTTCTTCATGATTATCATTCCAGGTTAATTGTTGAATATTTCCAGTTAATGTAAATTTCTTGGTTGATTCATCAAAGGTATATCCAGTACCAAAATTATATTTTTGCGTATTTGTAAACCACGTATATTCAGTTGTTCCATTATCTTCATGTAATGAAAAGTCTTCATTATATTTATATCCAACATAGGTTGGGTCCCAATATTTGTTATTAAATTGAGATGTTCCTATCATTGTATCATCACCTGTATCTGATGTGCTCTTTCCAGAATATATCAAACGGATACTTCCATCACCATTACGTCTGATGATTCTCCAGATGAATCCTGCAAATGATACATAGTTATTCTTTACTGCTCCTCTATAATAATAACTTTCTCCATCATCATCTTCCGCCATATATAATCCATCTGTTTCTGTATCATTTGGCGCTATCTTACTAAAATCTGGTGTTCCTTTTGCTTTAATTGCAGTCTTGGCTGC
>CAKOYC010000094.1 GCA_934130265.1 uncultured Bacilli bacterium | reverse complement strand
ATAGCTACTAGACGAGGTTACCGTAATGGTAGAAAAGCTGGTGTAGAGCATGGCTATAGTCAAGGATTTAGTCAAGGGATCAGCGAAGGAATAGAGCAAGGGATTGAACAAGGAATTGAACAAGGGATTGAACAAGGAATTGAACAAGGGATTGAACAAGGAAGAAACTCTATAATTAATGCTATGCTAAGTAAAGGTTTATCCTATGACACGATTGCTGAAATAACGAACATTCCTAATCAAGACATAAAAAGAATGAGAAAATAATAAATCTTCTCATTCTTTTTTATCTTTTAATTTCTACTAAATCATACACTTCAATTTGATCATTTTCTCTATAGTCTTGACAGTTTTCTAAAGTAAGTCCACAATCCATTCCTTTGCCAACCTCCTTAGCACTATCTTTTCCTCTTTGAAGTGATTTAATCTTTCCCTGATATACAACAATACCATCACGAATAATTCTTGCATTCTCACCCATCTTAATATTACCATTAGTTACATGACAACCTGCTATTAAACCAACTTTAGAAAATTTAAAGATTTGTCTAATTTCTAAATTACCAGTTACTTGTTCTTCAAACTCAGGCTCTAACATACCTTTCATAGCAGCTTCCATTTCCTCAACTACTTTATAGATAATATCATAAGTCTTAATAGAGACTCCATACTCTTTAGCAAGATCCATAACCTTACCACTGCCTCTTACATTAAATCCAATGATGATAGCTTGTGATGCTTGAGCAAGGACGATATCACTTTCCGTAATAGCCCCAACACTTGCTCTTATAATATTGACTTTAACACCTTCAACATCAATTTTTTCAAGAGACTGTCTTACCGCTTCTAAACTACCAGTAACATCAGTTTTTAAAACGACATTGATTTCCTTTAAGCCTTCATTAATTTGGCCAAATAAATCATCAAGAGTCATGCCTGTACGATTAGTATCAGCATCTTTTTCTCTTAAACTTCTCTCTTCAGCGATAGCTTTCGCTTGTTTTTCTGTTTCAAAAGCCATAAACTTATCCCCTGCTTTTGGCGTTGTTGAAAGTCCAGTTATTTCAACAGGCATAGAAGGAGTGGCTAGAACAATATTTTGTCCTAAATCATTCTTTAGAGTTCTAACTTTACCACTAGCTGTACCTACAACGATAGGATCTCCTAATCTTAAAGTACCATTTTGAATTAGTAAAGTTACCACACTACCCATATGCTTATCCATTTGACTTTCTAAGACTGCTCCTGTTGCATATCTTTTCGGATTAGCTTTTAACTCTTGCATCTCAGCAATTAATAAGATATTTTCAAGTAATTCTCCAACACCTTCACCAGTAACAGCTGATATCTTATTAACTAAAGTATCTCCTCCCCACTCCTCAGGAGTAAGACCAGCATCTACTAGTCCTGTCATTACTTTATCAATATTAGCTTCCGGTTTATCTATCTTATTAATAGCTACAATGATTGGAACCTTTGCTGCTTTAGCATGATCAATTGCTTCTCTAGTTTGTGGTTTAACCCCATCATCTGCTGCTACTATAATAATAACAATATCAGTAACAGAAGCTCCTCTTGCTCGCATCTCTGTAAAAGCTTCATGACCAGGTGTATCAATAAATGTTATATCTTTACCCTTACATTTAACTTGATACGCTCCAATTGCTTGGGTAATTCCTCCAGCTTCACCACTAGCTACACTACTTTTTCTTAAGTAATCAAGTAAAGTTGTTTTACCATGATCAACGTGTCCCATAATAGTAACTACTGGTGGACGTTCTACTAAATCATCTTCATTATCGACTAATTCATAATTTTCAAAATTAGAGATATCTTGGGTTTCTTCTTTCTTAACAGATTTGTTAAACTCTAAGGCTAGTACTTCAACATCATCAAAACTTAAAGCCTTATTAACATTAGCTAAAATACCAAGTCCCATAAGTTTCTTTATAACTTCACTAGTACCAACACCTAAAGCTTCAGCCACTTCACCAACAGTCATACCATCTTTATAAAGAAGAACAGAATCATCTTTTAAAGTTTCATTACTCTGTAGTTTTTCTCTATGCTTATAAATCTTTTTTCTCTCTTCCTTAAACTTAGATGCTGATTGTTTATTATTCTTATTTTTCTTTACTGCCCTTTTATTTTCCTTATTATAAGAATTATTATCATAAGCGATCTGTTCAGCTTTCATAGAAAGTGCTATATCTTCTACTACCTCATCATTTACATCTTCACTTGGTACATAATCCTCTTCATCTTGAAAAGCATTATCTAGAAGAATTACCTCATCATCACTTAAAGCTCTATTAGGATCAGTAGTAATTAGTTTTAGACTCTTCATCTTCTCTAAAACTTCCTCTTCACTTTTACCAATATCTAAAGCATAATCTTGTATATTCATACACTTCACCTCTTTCTTTATTTTTCTATTATCTTTTCTATTTCCTCATAAATACTATCAGGGATAGTACATTCTAACTTTCTATCTAGACTCTTTCTTTTTCTAGCTTCATTTAAAACATTTATATCTTTTTTAATATATGCACCACGACCATTTTTCTTTCCTGTTAAATCAACAAAGACCTCTTTTTCTTTATTTCTAACAATTCTAAGTAAATCTTTTTTCTCTAGTTTTTCTCCGGTAACGGCACAAGTTCTATAAGGTATTTTCTTAACCTTCATAGCTTACTCACCTTCTTTTTTGATATTGATTCCTAACTCTCTTGCTTGTTCACTAGTTTTAATATCTATATTGTATCTGGTTAGTCGACTAGCTAGTTTAGCATTCATTCCTTTTCTACCAATAGCAAGTGAGAAATTATCACCATCTGCTACTACTATTGCTTCTTGTTTCTTAGGATCAGTTACTAATACTGTTAACTCTTTAGCAGGTGATAGGGCATTACGAATAAACACTGCTGGATCTTTATCATACTTAACGATATCAATCTTCTCACCATGTAATTCATTAATTATATTAGCAATACGGCTACCCTTTTCTCCAATACAAGCTCCAATTGGATCTACATTACTATTTTCTGAATAAACAGCTACTTTACTACGATTTCCAGCATCTCTTGCTACTCCATACATTAATACTGTTCCATCACGAAATTCTGGTATCTCATGTTCAAATAAGCGTTTTACAAAACCATAATGAGTTCTTGAAAGTAAAACAAGTAAGTTACGTCCATTATTATCAACTTTAGTAACATAAACCTTTAATTGGCTACCCATTTCAATCTTTTCCCCAGGAATAATATCTTTCTTAGGTAAAATACCATTACAACGTCCTAAATCAATATAGTAGTTATCAGTATCTTCTAAAGCAACAGTACCAATTAATAACTCATCTTGTTTATCTCCAAACTCAGCCATAATACTATTTCTTTCAGCTTCTCTAATCTTTTGTACTACTACTTGTTTAGCAGTAGAAGCTGCTACTCTTCCAAAGTCATGAGGAGTAACTTCAGTATCAATAGTATCACCAATATTTAAGCTTTTATCTATCTTTCTAGCATCAGTTAATCTAATTTCACATTCAGGATTAAAGAAACTAATCTTTTCTTTTTCTTCTTCCTCTTCATTAGTATCTTCTACTTCCTCTTCTTCATCTTCATCAGTATAATGTTCAAATAGATAATCTTCATACTCATCTTTAGTCATCTTTTCATCTTCAACTACTGTTAGATAAGAATATACTTTTATCTCTCCTGTTTTATCATTGATTAATACTTTTACATTACTATTCTTAGTATTATAGTTTTTCTTATAAGCAGAAGTTAGTGCTTGTTGCATTGCATCATAGACAATACTTTTATCAATATTTTTCTCTTTAACAATATTATCAACTGCTCTTAAAAATTCTTTATTATTCATTTTCTTCTCCCTTCTCTTTAGAATGAATATCTAATACATCAATATCATCTAATAAATTTGTCTTATCTAGTATTGGATTAATTATCTTAGTTGCCAAAGTAATCTTTTCTACATCAATAACACTATAACTA
>CAKOYC010000093.1 GCA_934130265.1 uncultured Bacilli bacterium | reverse complement strand
AGGAAAAATTGTAAATTAGACCTGTTATACCCTGTCAATTTAGTAAATTGAAGGAGCAATTTAATAAATCTTCTTATTAAACATATCGGAAAATATAAAATCTCCTTTCTAGAGTAGAAATTTGACTTTTTTTTCATTTTCATGTTAAGAAAAATGATGTATAATAGTGTTAGTTTGGTAGGTGGGAAGAATGGATATTACCTTTGCTTCTAAAGAAGAACTTTATAAAAGAGTTAAGCCAGCATTACGGACTAAGAAAAATGAATTTAAAAAGCTAGGTTATTCTTATATAAAAGAAACAGACATTTGGAACTTTCTAATAAAAAAGAAATGGAAGAATGGCAATCAACTTTGTCTTGCTGATATTGTTAGTGATATTATGCATGTTCAAAAAGAAGAAGTAGATGAATATCTAAAATTAATGCATCAACAAACAAACGACAACAACAATTTAGAAATATTATGAGGTGTGAGAAATGAAAAAAAAGAAAAAACAAATGATTGGCAAACTATTATGGATTTTTATTATCACAGCATTAGTTTCTGCCTTTTTTAAGCCTCTATTTCAAGATTTGAAATTCGGTCTTGATTTACAAGGAGGATTTGAAATACTTTATCAAGTTAGTCCGATTGATGGAAGTAAAATGACAAAAGAAAAATTAAATGCAACTTATAAAAGTATGCTAAAAAGAATTGATTCACTAGGAGTAAGTGAACCAGAAATAGTCTTAGAAGGTAATGATAAGATTAGAGTAAAACTAGCTGGGGTAACCAACCAAGAAGATGCTAGATCAAAATTATCAACTGTCGCTAATTTGACATTTAGAGATTCAAACAATAATCTACTAATGACAAGTGATGTCTTAAAAGCAGGGGGAGCTAAAGTAGGACAAGACCAAAGTGGGAAACCAGCTGTCGCTCTTAGTGTTAGAGATAAAGATACTTTCTATAAAGTAACTAATAAAGTAAAAGATATGAGTGATAATGTAATAGTTATTTGGTTAGACTTTGATGATAGCAAAGATAGTTACTCAAGTGAATCATCATCATGTGGAACTAGTGATAGTCACTGTTTATCAGCAGCTAAAGTATCACAAGCTTTCGCAAGTGATGTAATTATTCAAGGCGACTTTACAGAAGATGAAGTACAAAACCTAGTAGACTTAATAAACTCTGGAAGTCTACCAACCAAATTAACCGAATTATCAAGTAAAACAGTAGGAGCATCATTTGGAGATGCCACTTTACAGAAAACTTTAATAGCAGGAGTTATTGGTATAGCTTTAATTATCTTCCTATTATTAGTTTTATATCATTTCTGTGGTATTTTATCAGCAATATCTATTATCCTATATACATTCTTTGTCTTTGGAACATTTTGGTTAGTAGGAGGAGTATTAACTCTACCTGGAATTGCTGCCTTAATACTAGGTATTGGTATGGCAATTGATGCTAATGTCTTATTATATGAAAGAGTAAAAGAAGAACTTAAAAAAGGAAAAAGTTTACCACTAGCCTTTAAGATGGGTAGTAAATCAAGCTTCAAAACAATAGTGGATTCAAACCTTACAACTTTATTAGTAGCTATTATTATGTTTGTCTTTGGGGAAAGTAGTGTTAAAGGATTTGCTACTATGTTAATTATCAATATAGCAGTTACTATGGTAACTATGGTAGCAATAACAAGAACATTAATGAAGACATTTATTAATACCGGCTACTTCAATGATAAAATAAGCTTCTTCCTAAATGTTAAAGAAGAAAAAGAAAATAAAAAAGCTAAGAAACCATTACTAGATTATTCTAAATACTTTGCAATTTTTTCAAGTATCATCTTCTTAGTCGGAGTAATATTTACAGCAACTAAAGGATTAGCTCTTGGAATAGATTATCAAGCAGGTAGTGATATTAGTCTAGTAACTGATAAGAAATTATCAAGTAAAGAATTAACAAAAGATTTAAAAGAATTAAAACTAACAAAAGTAGAAATAGAAAGACGAGATAAAGAAGCAGATCTTAGAGTTAAAGATATCTTAAAGAAAGATAAAGTAGAAGAAGTAAAAAGCTACTTTGAAAATAAATATAAAGCTAATGTAGATATTGGGGTAGTAAGTAATGTTGTTAAACAAGAACTAATTAAGAATGCTATCTTTGCTATACTAGTTTCTTTAGTAGGTATCATTATCTACATAAGTATAAGATTTCATATAAGCTTTGGTATTTGCTCTGTTTTATGTCTACTACATGATGTTTTATTAATGACATCATTCATGGCTATTTCAAGAGTAGAAGTTGACTCAATGTTTATAGCAGCAGTCCTTGCTATTATTGGTTATTCAATAAATAATACAATTGTTGTATTTGACCGTATAAGAGAAAACCTTAATGGTAAAAATATAAGTAAATTAACTGATAAAGAAATTACTGATGTAGCAAATATCAGTATGAAACAAACAGCTTTAAGATCTATTTATACATCACTTACTACTATCATACCAGTTATTGCCCTAATTATTCTTGGTAGTAGAGAAGTATTATCATTCAACCTTGCTATGACAGTAGGACTTATTGCTGGTACTTATTCATCACTATTTATTGCTCCATTATTATGGACTAAGTTTGCCAAACTAGGATATAGTAAAAAACCAAAAATATATAGTGAGAAAACAGAAAAGACTATAACAGGAATAAACGATTAATAAATAAAATAAAGGGAGGTAGTATTATGGCTCATAAGAAAGATATGGTTAAAATAGATGATCTTTTAGAAAAACTAGACTATATGAAAGAGGGTAAAGATAAGATAATCGAAGCTTATCAGTATGCCTTAAAGAAACATGATGGACAATATCGTAAGAGTGGAGAGCCTTATATTATTCACCCTTTAAATGTTGCTATTATTCTAACTAGTGTTTATGCTGATAGTGATAGTATAATAGCTGCTCTTTTGCATGATGTAGTAGAAGATACTGATGCAACTTTGGATGAAGTTGAAGAAATGTTTGGACCAGTTGTTAGAAAACTAGTAGATGGTGTTACGAAACTAGGTCGTATTCATTTCTCAACTGATAATGAGTATTTAACTAACTACTATAAAAAGATAATAGTAGGAATGAGTGAAGACGTTAGAGTAATTATTATAAAACTAGCAGATCGTCTTCATAATATGCGAACTCTTTGGGCTATACCAGAAGAAAAACAAAAGAAGAAAGCCAAAGAAACACTAGAGATATTTGCTCCTTTAGCTCATCACTTAGGAATACATAAGATAAAATCAGAACTAGAAGACTTATCACTTCGTTATTTAAAACCAGTAGTATTCTATGATATTGCAGAAAAGCTAAATAAAACAAAAGTAGAACGTGATCGAACAGTTGGTCTTATGATGAGTGAAGTTACTAACTTGCTTAATGAACATCATATTCCTCATGAAATAAAAGGAAGAGCAAAAAGTATCTATAGTATTTATAATAAACTAGATAAAGGTAAAAAATTTAGTGATATCTATGATTTATTAGCTCTTCGAATTCTTGTTGATACAGAGCAAGATTGCTACTTATCACTTGGTATAATTCATTCGAAGTTTCGTCCCCTACCTAAGAGATTTAAAGACTATATCGCTATGCCAAAACCTAATATGTATCAATCACTACATACTACTGTTTTTGGTATAGATGGTTATTTATTTGAAATTCAAATTAGAACTTATCAAATGGATGAAGTAGCCGAAAATGGTATCGCTTCCCACTGGGCTTATAAAGAACATAAAGATGCTTCTAAACTAATGCAAAATACAACGGAACAGAAACTACAATTCTTTAAGACAATTATTGAACTTTCCCAAGATAAGATGACTAGTGAAGACTTTGTTAATAGTGTTAAAGATGAAGTGCTAAATAACAACATCTATGTTTTTACTCCTAAAGGAGATGTAATGGAACTACCTAAAGGAGCAACCCCACTAGACTTTGCCTATAAAGTACACTCTAAAGTAGGAGAGACAACAGTGGGAGCGATAGTTAATGGACAAATAGTACCACTTGAC
>CAKOYC010000092.1 GCA_934130265.1 uncultured Bacilli bacterium | reverse complement strand
TTCTAGGTAACCATTATCTTTTATATAATGATAGATGGTATATCTTTGATAAAGATAGAAATCCTATTAATCAAGAAGGGGTTGATATCTTTGCAATTAAAACTAATCAAAAATATAAATATGGTGATTTTACCTTAGATGATGTAAGTGAAGATGATGAAATATATATAAGAAAAGTATTAGATGATAATAATATCGTTACAATGGATTTTACTACTAAGAATGTAATTAACTTTGATTTAGATGGTGATAATAAACAAGAAAAGTTATTTATTATATCTAATGTATTTACTACGGAGAGTCCTAAAGATGTATTTAATTTTATCTTTATGGTTAAAGATAATAATATTTCTATAATTAAAAAAAATATTAAGTCTTATGATAAAATGTATGATATGTGTCAAGCTTATGTTGCTTACTTAGTTGATTTAACTGGTAATGGTACTTATGAGATAATTACTGGTTGTGGTTATTATAGTGATAAAAAACAATGTATAGAAATGTATCAGTTAAAAAATAAAAAATATCAAAAAGTGATATCTTGTGAAGATAAGTAAAGACATTATTAAGTTTAGGTGTTATAATTTAAATGTTGAATATTTTCTTGTTTTACGTTATAATATGTTTCAAAAAAAAGAAAGAAGGGTTTTCATGAAATTAAAATTTCGAGCTGATAAAGATGATTTAATTATATTTGGTGTCTTTGCTATATTCTTATTATATATTATTGCTATTGGAATAGTTAATTTACATACATTAACTACAGAAGGGGTATTTAGTGGTTTTAATCCATTACCTGCTTTTACACCTGAGTTTTTATGGATGACACTTTTAATTTATATAGTTGCTTTAATAGGAATGTTTGCTAGTGTTAAGTCTTATTTCTTTGAAATGGAAAAAGGATTTGGTATTACTACTGAGAAGAAGGATAAGGGTTATTCTAGATGGGCTAAGGATAAAGAAATCCAACAAGAACTAAAAATGGTTCCTTTACAAGCAGAAACAGCTAGTGCTGGTGGAGTTCCTTTAATTCTTAAAGAAAATGAAGCTTGGGTAGATGATGGAGAGTATCATACTTTAGTTATTGGTGCTACTGGTTCTGGTAAGACACAAACAGTAATTAAACCAACTGTTAAGTTACTTGCTAAGAATGGAGAATCTATGATTATTACTGACCCTAAAGGTGAAATTTATGAAAGTACTGCTTCTATGTTACGAGAGAAAGGTTATGATGTTCAAGTATTAAACTTTCGTAATCCACAAGCTGGTAGTGGTTGGAACCCTTTAACACTTCCATATCATATGTATAAGTCAGGTAATCAAGATAAGGCAATAGAGTTACTAGATGACTTAGCTTTAAATATTCTATATGACTCATCTAACGCTAATGCTGATCCCTTTTGGGAAAAAACCAGTGCTGATTATTTCTCTGGGGTAGTACTTGGTTTATTTGAAGATGCTAAAGAAGAAGAAATTAACCTTAATAGTGTTAGTTTAATGACAACAGTTGGAGAAGAAAAGTTTGGATCTAGTACTTATATAAAAGAATATTTTGATGCTAAAGATCCAGCTAGTGCTGCTTCAATTAATGCTTCTAGTACAATATCTGCTCCAAGCGAGACAAAGGGAAGTATTTTATCAGTATTTAGACAGAAGATAAAGCTTTTTGCTTCTCGTGAAAATTTATCAGAAATGTTAAGTCATAGTGATATAGACCTAGCTGGTATTGGTAAGAGAAAAACAGCTTTATTTATTGTTATTCAAGATGAGAAAACAACCTATCATCCTCTTGTAACAATATTACTAAAACAGTGTTATGAGACATTAATTGATGTTGCTCAAGCAAGTGGAGGAGCTCTTCCAGTTAGAACCAACTTCTTATTAGATGAGTTTGCTAATATGCCTAAATTAAAAGATATGACTACAATGATTACAGCTGCTCGTTCAAGACATATGCGTTTTACCATGATTATTCAAAACTATGCCCAACTAAATCAAGTATATGGTAAAGAAGAGGCAGAAACTATTCGTGGTAACTGTGGAAATATTATTTACTTAATATCAGCAGAGCTTGCTGCCCTTGAAGAAATTTCAAAGATGTGTGGTGAGGTTAAAAGTAAGAAAGATGATAAGACAGCATCAACTCCTCTTGTTACTGTATCAGACTTACAAAGAATGAAACAGTTTGAAACTATTATTCTTCGTATGCGTAAACAACCATTTAAGACTAAGATGACACCAGACTTTAAGATTAATTGGGGAAAGACTTATCCTAAGGCGGTTTTTACAGAAAGAGAAAAAGTTCCAGTTCAAACATTTGATATAAAAACATTTGTAAAGGAACAGAAAAAGAAAAAATTACTTGATATGATGAACTCTACAGATATGGGAATGCCTAATGGTGATGGAGGGATGATGCCACCATTTTTACCACCTAATTTATTTGCTAAAAAAGAACCTTCTCCATTTAATATGGAAAGTAATGATAAGATTTCTACTGGACCAACAGTTAATAAGGCTATAGAACCTAAACCGAAAGAAAGTGTTTCTCCTAGTTTTGATGTAGATGAGCTAGTAAGAAAGATAGATGCTAAAATAGCAGAACTTGAAAAGGAAGAGGCTTTAAATAAAGAAAAAGAGAAAGAAGAAAAAGAAGAGAAATTAGAAGAGTCTCCTATAAAGGAAGTTAATAGTAATATTAATTTGAATCTTGACGAAAATGAAACTGATGATGATTTCTTTGATGATTTCTTTGATGAATAGGTGATATTATGTTTAATGGATTTAGAAATATTGGTAAAAAATTATCAATGGATGGAACTGATACTCAACAAGAAAATAAGACTAATGTGTCTGCTACTCCTACTTCTGATAAGGCAAGAGCTCGAAAGAAACTTTTAAAGGTAGTAGGAATTATTTCAGCCATTCTAGTGGTGATTTTTATAGTTATTTTATTAGGTACAATTTTAATAGGTAGAAATTATACTTATGATCAAGTAGAACAAATTTTAAAAAATGCAGCAGTTAAGTATTATCAAGTTCAAGATGTGTTACTACCTACTAATGAAGGAGAGAAAAGTGAAGTAGATTCAACTACTTTAGCTAGTGAAGATTATAAATTAATGAAACCACTTGCTAAACTTAAGAAGAATGTTTCATGTACTGGTAAAGTAGTTGTTCAAAAAATAAATAATGAGTATATTTATACACCTTATCTAGATTGTGGCAAGTCATATAAGACTGAAGAATTATATAAATCGGTAATATCAAAAAATAAAGTAGTTACTAGTGGTAATGGTTTATATGAAATGAACGGTGAGCATGTCTTTAGAGGTGATAAGGTAAACAATTATGTTAAACTATCTAAAGGATTATTTAGAATTGTAAAAATAACTAGTGATAATAAAATACTATTAATACCTGAGTTAGAAGAATATTATTCTGATGTATGGGATGACAGATATAATTTAGACATGGGTTATAGTTCTGGTATTAATTTATATCGTCCTAGTAGAATGCGAGATATGTTAGCTAATATTTATTCTGATAAGTTAAAAGACTTTAGTTTATTGGCAGATGTTGATCGTCAAAAGTTAACTACTTTCTCATTTTGTATAGGTAAAAGAAGTGCTGAGGAAGAAAATAATACGGGAGCAGTAGAGTGTGCTGATTCATTAGATAATCAAATGATTGGTTTATTAACTGCATCTGATTATATTAATGCTTCAACTGATGCTAATTGTAAAAATACAGTATCTAAGTCTTGTCAAAATTATAATTATTTAAAAATAAAAAATACTGCTTGGTGGTTAGGAACAGCTGCTAGTTTTGACACTAATGATGTGTATTATGTAAATGAAGATGGTTATTTATTATATTCTAATGCTTCTAGTCTTAATATAATTAGACCAACTGTTATGCTAAATAATAATGTAATGATAAGAAGTGGAAAAGGTACAGAAAGTGATCCGTTCATTTTAAAATAATATTTATGGAAAGTCATATTTGCTTATGGCTTTTTTAGTACGAGAAAAGTTAAAATATTAAGAAGTTGTTCTATAGTTATAGTAATAAGTAAGTATCTATGATATAAAATAATTGAAAATTTTTTTGTCAGATGCTAATTTAGTAAATCTCGGTGAAAATATACCCTCAATTTACTAAATTGAAGGGTTGAATTTAATAAAACCCCTAATTTGGAAGAGTGAATTTTGAAAA
>CAKOYC010000091.1 GCA_934130265.1 uncultured Bacilli bacterium | reverse complement strand
ATTATCGAACGAGAACCGACTGTTCGCTTTTGTACGAAAGGAAGCCCCCACCTCTTTAGGTGGGGGAGGATGTCACATAAAGGAAGTGATTATTGATGAAAATAGAAAATGGAGTAAATCTTAATAAATTTGATTATTTTCCACTTGAAGAATATGTAAATAGAATAACAGTAGAGGACTTTGTCTTAGAACATATGGAAGAGACTAATAAAGAGTTTGATGAGTATTTAACTGTCCTTTCAAAATGTGATGATTATACTAAAATATATTATTTTTTAGAAATAATTAGTAAAGAAGTAAAATCTTCTCAGAAAATAGAAAAACATTATGTTAAAAATAAAGATATCTTAGAAAATGATTGTTTCTTTACATCACTACAGATGAGTCATGCTAATATTAAAAGACTTCATGAGATAGCTACTAAAGAGAAAAGTGATTATCGTGATAATGAGGTTAGAGTAAGTGCTATGATAGATGGTAAGGAAAAAATATACTGGTATGGGGCAAAACCCTCTGATGTAAAACCATTTATGGATGACTTTATTAAATTTTATAAAACTAAGTCTTTATCAGTAATAGATAGTAATCCTTTTTTAAAAAGTGCTCTTGCTCATTTACTATTCGTAAGAATACATCCTTTTAGTGATGGAAATGGAAGAACCGCTAGAATGATTCATAATATGAAGTTTACGGAAAGTATTAACAATATTTATGGAATGAAACTTAAGCTTTGTCCTCTAAACTTATCGCAAAACATCCTATTAAATCAGTTTACTTATGTTAATAGGATAGATGATATTTATTTTGATTTAGAACATGATAGTAATCATGAAATAAATAGATGGTTTGATTTTATGTTAAATATGGTTGATGAACAACTATACTATAGTAAGATGAGAATACCAAGATTTAAAAGACTAGTCCCAGCTTTTTTTGATAAAAATAAAGAGCCAAATAATAGTCAAATAGTAGAGGAAGTTAAGAAAATTAAGATTAAGTAGTCAACTATTTTTAGATTGATACTTTTAAAAAGATATTGTATAATACATAATAGGATGTGAGTGAAATGAAAAACATTAAAAAATTTATAAAGAAAAATAAAATGACGGTAATAGTAGTTATTTGTTGTTTAATATTAACTATTTTGATATTTGCTTTAAAATTAACTTTTTTCCCTAATGAAGCGAAAGCTATATATGGGGATAGACTAGAAGGATTAACAGAATCTAGAATAAAAAATAGTGATTTAGAACAAATTGAATCAAATCTGAAAGAAAAAGATGGAGTAGAGAAAGTAACAACATCATTTTCTGGTAGAATCTTAAACGTAATTATTACGGTTAAAGAAGATATGACTGTAGATAATGTTAAATCATTCCCTGATGAAGTTGATAAAGCTTTAGATGAGAAACAAAAGAAAGCTTATGATGTACAAGTATTTATTAAAAAGACAAAAGATGATGATAAATTTCCAGTGATTGCATATCGTCATCAAGGTGGAGATCATTATTCTTTTACAAAGGATAGATAGGAGACATTATGAAAAAGAAATTATTTTTTCTAATACCAATAATAATAGTAGTGGTAGTTTTCTTTGGTGTTTATGGCTACTATAATAAACAAGATGCTAAAAATGCTTTAACAGTTACAGAGAAGAAATGGGTAGAAGAAAATAAAAGTAATGTTATAGATTTTTCTGTAATAAATGACTATCCATTATATGGATTAAATGGCAAAGGAGTATTTTTTAACTTTTTAAAAGACTTTGAACAAGATGTTGGGTTAGAGTTTAATAAAGTATCTTATTTAAAAGAAGATAAGATTAGTTTTAAGGGGTATAGTTTTAGAATCTTAGATAATGATACTAAGTTATCTAAGAATGATTTATTACTATTTAATGATGGATATATTGCGTTAGGTAGAGAATATCAAAGAATAAACAATATAACTGATATGAAAAATATTACTTTTGGTGTATTAAAAGATGATGCATCTGATATTAGTTATTACTTAAAGTCTGGTAGTGATTTAGTATATAAATCATATAGTGATGTAGATAGTTTATTTAACGCTCTTGATAGTAATGAAGTAGGAATGATTATTATACCTAATATAATGTATTTAAATAAGACTATTGGTAAGAAAGACTATATTATTAATTACTACTTTACTGAGATGAAAAAACAAGTAGTATTGACACTAGCAAGTGATAATTATAAACTTAATAAAATAATTAAAAGTTATTATAAAAAATGGAAAGATAGCGAGTATGTTAATGAGTATAATGAAGCTTATTTAGAGTATTATATGAAAGAGAATAATATCTCTTCTAAGACTAAAGCTGATTTAATCTCTAAAAATTATGTATATGGTTATGTAGAAAACTCACCATATGAAGTAGAAATAGATGGTAAGATAGCTGGTATTGCCGGAGAATATATTAATCGTATAGAAAGACTTATGGATATTAGTTTTACTTTTAAAAAGTATCCTAGTAAAGAAGCTTTAGAGAAAGCTATTAAGAAAAATGATGTAGATATTTACTTTGATTATTATGGATTTGGGGAAGAAAATAGTAATTATTTATCAACACTATCGACCTTTGTAGAAGACTATGTAGTATTAGGTAAACAAAGTAATAGTCAAATAGTTGGTTCTTTTGAAAGCTTAAAAGGGGAAAAACTTGCTATGCTAGATAATGATTCTTTATATGACTATTTTAAAAATAATAGTAGAAGTGATATTACTACTTATAAAGATTTAGATAGTTTAGTAAAGAAAGCAAGTGATAAATTAGTAGTTATTGATAAAGAAGTTTATTATCATTATCAACATACTAAATTTAAAGACTATGTAGTTATTTATACGGATACTATGATGAATGACTATAAGTTTATGGTAAAGAAGGAAAATAAAGCTTTCTATAACTTATTTAACTATATAATAAGTACTAATTCATATTATAACTATCGTAATGCAGGACTTATTGATATAGAGCGAACAGTAGTAGAAAGAAGTAGTTTTAAAGAGTTATTCTTCTTAATCTTAATGTTAATATTTATTCCTTTAGTAGTCTTACTAATAATTTATTTATATGCTAAAGAGAAAAAGAAAGTTAAGAAGGTAAAAAAAGAAGATAGACATAAATATACGGATTTATTAACAGGATTAAAGAATAGAAATTATTTAAATAAAAAAGTCCCAGAATGGGAGACAAGTAATGTTTATCCACAAGCAATAGTTATGATTGATTTAAACAATATTAAGTATATCAATGATAATTATGGACATGAAGAAGGGGATAATGTAATTGTTAAATCAGCTTCAATTCTTGTTAATTCCCAGTTGGAAAATACAGAAATAATTAGAACTGATGGAAATGAATTTCTAGTATATTTAGTAGGTTATAGTGAAAAACAAGTAGCAACTTATGCTTTAAAATTAGAAAAAGAGATGAAAGAGTTGCCACATGAGTTTGGAGCTTGTGTAGGATATAGTATGATTTTTGATGAAATTAAAAGTTTAGATGATGCTATTAATGAAGCTACTTTAGAAATGATGACTAAAAAACAAGGATTAAAATAGGAGGAGTTATGCGAAGCAGAGCTAGGGAATTTGTAAGAAAAGCTATAGCAATTATAAAAAGACCTGATATGCGAATATTACCAGGTCAACTTGCTTTCTTTTTAGTGCTTTCGATGATTCCCTTGCTAGCTTTAGTTGGAACAATTGGTAGTAAATTAGGTCTTAGTATGACTTCATTTCGTAATGCTTTAGAATCAACTGTTCCTGATGCTGTTATAAATACTTTATTTCCAGCTGATGCTACTACTGGTCTTAACTTTAATGTAACTGTTTTCTTTATAGCAGCTTTCCTTTTAGCTAGTAATGGGGCATACTCTGTTATTACTACTTCTAATAGAATATATCAAGTAGAAGATAATAGTGAAATAAGAAGAAGAAGTAAAGCAGTAGTACTAACTTTTATCTTAGTAAGCTTACTATTTTTCTTAATCTTAGTACCTGCTTTTGGAGATTCATTAATATCATTAGCAGAAATTAACTTACATAATGAAAAGTTAGCATCCTTTATAAGAAATATATATCATTTAGGAAAGTATCCACTATCTTTATTCTTGTTATACTTTAATATAAAACTTATCTATATATTAGCACCTGATAAGGAAGTTACTAGTAATGAGGTAAGGGCAGGAGCAATGTTTACT
>CAKOYC010000090.1 GCA_934130265.1 uncultured Bacilli bacterium | reverse complement strand
ACCTGATACTGATAAAAGCCAAATGTTCCAAGGAGTAACACTCCTATTATCAAAAATATTATTGCAATTTTACGCATCTACTAACACAGTCTTTCTTTTTATTCTTTTAGTTTATTATTCAGCATTTTCTTCTTTATCTTTTACTGTTTCTTGAATAGTATTAAGAATAGTTTCAATTATCTTCCATTCTTTATCAGTCTCAATTGGATCAAGTTTTGCACTAGTTCCTTCCCCTTTTTGATAAGTACTAGCATATACTTGAATATTACCTTCTTCATCTAATGTATTATCAGTATATACTATATAACTTTTATTAGTTTCTTCACTATCGAATGTGAATAACACATCATATACTACTTCTTTTCCTTCTTCATCGATTAATGTAAATTGATTTTTATTTTCCATTTTTACTATTTCCTTTCATATCTAAATAAGTTTGTAATATAATTGTAGCTGCTACTGAATCTATTACTTTTTTTCTTTTCTTTCTACTAGTATCACCTAGTAACAGTACCTTTTCAGCTTCAGTTGTTGATAATCTTTCATCCATAAGAAAAACTGGTAAGTTAAACTTCTTTTCTAGTTCTTCTTTTAATATTAATGTTTCTTCTACTCGTTTGCCACAAGTATTATTCATATTCTTAGGATATCCTAAAACAAAGGCTTCTATCTTTTCATCTTTTATTATTCTTTCTAATTCTTTAAAGATTTCACTAGTATCACTATAACGAATGACTCCATAATTACTAGCTAAAAAGCCAGTTCGATCAGAAACTGCTAAACCTACTGTTTTAGTACCATAGTCAAGTCCTAAATAACGCAAAATTATCCTCTTAAGAAACTATCTAGTAAAACCTCAACAACCTTACTACGATCAAGTGATTGCATCTTTCTTCTTGCATTTTGATAGCTAGAAATATAACCTAAATCACCACTAATTAAGTATCCTACTATTTGATCAGTCGGATTATAACCTCGCTCTTTTAATGATAGATATACTTCTTTAAGTACTTTCTGTACTTCCTTACTATCTTTTGATTCAATTTGAAATAACATCGTTTTGTCTTTCATACATTTCACCTCACTACAATTACTTAAATTTATTCTACCATTTTTTTAAGTCTTAGTAAAGCTTTCATATTTTATTTATTTACACATAATCTTTATTAGGTGATAAACATGAGCTATTTTAAATCTCTTTTAAAAACGTTACTAATTAACTTTCTAGTTATTATTATTGGTTCTATCCTTATTACTCTTCTTTATTATTTTAATATCATACCTAATAGTATCTATAATATTTTTAAACTAATACTTCCTATTCTTTCTTTATTTTTCACTACCAAATCTTTTGCTAAGACTGCTAGAGAAAAAGGTTATTTAGAAGGAGCTAAAATTGGAGCTTTAACAGTTATTATATTTATTATTATAATAAGTCTTACTAAACAAGGTTTTAATTTAAAAATGACTATTTATTTTCTACTACTCTTAATAACATCAGGTTTTGGGGGAATGGTTGGAATCAATCAAAAAGAAAAGTAATAATAACTCTAGGTCTACATCTAGAGTTAATTTTTTGGCAATTCTATCAACATCAGGGAAAATAACCTTAATTCCACATTCTTTTAATTTGAATACTCTATTAGCCCTTGTAATAATTTCTTTTCTGGTTTTCTTTGCAACTTTTAGGGCAATACAATTGGCTGTATCTATATGATCTATATATTTTTCGGTAATAGGAAACATATTTTGAAGCAAAAAAGCCGTATCTCTATTCCTATAGTTACCAATTACAATCGTGTCACATCTTCCTGTATTTTGTACTTTTTTCTCTATTATTTTTTTGAATTTGCAAATTTTACTACTCATAGGAATAAACCATAATAAATTGCTATCTTCTCTTTTTATACAAAAATAATTAGGTCTAGTAGCAATTCCTTCATGATTAGTCATTAATTTATTATCATTTGCAAAAGTAAAAAAATCATTTTTTATATGATATACATATCCTGTTTCTAATTTCATATCGTCCTCCGTAATCAAAAAGTTGTATACATACACTATCATAGAAATGTTTGTTCGCCAATAACTTTTTTTACTAATTCTTTTCAAAGTAAAAAGACATCACACAACCGCGTAATGCCTAATTTACAAAATGGTCTGATTTATTATTCGCACCAACCACAAGCGAAATTATTTAACGAAATGGTCTGATTTATTATTCGCACCAACCACAAGCGAAATCATTTACTAAGTCACTCGCTAAAAGTGACATTGTTATTATATGAAGATTTCTTCATTTAATACAGCAATAATATATCATTATCTAAATGTCTTGTAAATAAATACTATTTAATTGCTGTAATTTCCACTTCGTAATTTCCATTAGGACTTTCAACTGTTATAACATCTCCTAATTTATGATTCATTAAAGCTTTAGCAATTGGACTTTCATTAGAAATTCTTCCTTCAAATGGATCAGCTTCTTGACTACCTACTATTTTGTATTCATCAGTATCATCTGGATCATCCACATACTTAATACCTACAGTACTACCAAGTCCTACTTTATCTTTTGGTACATCTTTAATTATCTCTACATTTTCAAGCATCTTTTCAATAGTCTTAATTCTTCCTTCGATTTGTGCTTGTTCATTCTTAGCAGCATCATAGTCAGCATTTTCAGATAAATCTCCTAAACTACGAGCTTCTTTTATAGATAAGATATTAGCTGGTCTTTTTACATTAATTAAGTCATCAAGTTCAGCTTGTAAGTCTTTTAATCCTTCTTCTGTTAAATATATTATTTTTTTATTTCCCATAATTTTCACCTCGTTACAAATTTTAATGATAAGCACCCTCGCTTATCAATATGACTAAGATTTTAGCACAAACCAGAAAAAATAGCAAGCATTTTTAGCCAATTTGCTTAACAAAATAGTCATCAGTCATACCGGCTATATAGTCAACCACCTTTTGTTTATTGCTAGTATTAGTTAAATAATTAAAACTTTGATGGCATAAAAAGTCTTTGTAGATTAGACTGTCAACATTATTATTTTCAACATCCAATAAACACTTATCATAAATCTTTCTCATACCCTTACTATATCTATCATATTCATCTTTAGTTAAAGAATACTTATAAATATGATTATAATTAAAATCTTTTAACATAAATAAAGCCTTATAAACATTCTCACTCATCTTAATATATGGTTTATCTAAGCTATTGTTAATTATATCTAGTATTATAGTATTCATAATTTCTCTATTAGTACTACCAAGTATATCAGTTATCTCTTTAGGAATATCTTCTCTTTTAATCTTTCCTAAAATAATAGCATCTTCTATATCTCTTCCAATATAACCAATAACATCACTTATCCTAACAACACAGCCTTCTAATGTCATAGGATGATATTTTAAACTCTTCTTAGAATCAACAAAAGCATCTTTAAACTCTTTAAGAAACTCTTCTTTAGTTTTCTTAACTGGTTCATAGACTTCACTTACTAATTCACCATTATGACACATAATACCATCTAATACCTGAATAGTTAAATTAGTATTAGTTAGATTCATATAGTAATTAACCCCTTGAATATTATGAGCAAAAGAAGTACTTAGCTCACTCTTACAAATCTCATCTAGCATTGCCTCCCCACTATGTCCTAAAGGAGTATGACCAATATCATGAGACAAAGCTATAGCTTCTATCAAGTCTTCATTAAGATTAAGGGCTCTACCTATCGTTCTTGCTGTTTTACTAACTAATTGAACATGAACCATTCTTCTACTGATATGATCATTTTCACATTCTGAAAACACTTGCGTTTTATCCATATATCTACTATAAGATAAGGCATGAATTATCCTATCAACATCATGAAAATATGGTGGTCTAATATCTTCTTTTTCTTCCTTTAATCTAATAGCATCACTACTTTTAGTAGCATATTTACTTAAATACTTTTCTTTATTTAAAAAATTATCTTTTATCTTATTCTCATTCATACTAACCCTTCTTAATTAATCTAATCATAGAGTATTCACATAGCTTTTTGGGAAATGGTATTTTTAATAATTCATCAGGATGTCTTGCTACTTGAATAGAGTTATTACTTTCATCTAATAATTTTTCTAAAACAAACTGATAACTTCTACCATCTGGGGAGAACACTTCAATCGTATCCCCCACTTTAAAATAATTTCTCTCTCTTATAACT
>CAKOYC010000089.1 GCA_934130265.1 uncultured Bacilli bacterium | reverse complement strand
TATGTTACTATCTGTTTCAAAAGTATAAGTATATATCTTAAACATACCTTTATTTTTTTCATACTGTGTATCTAGCTTTTTTCTAAATTCTTCATCACTGCCATCTATTGCAGTTTCGCCATATATATCAAACAAATTAAATACTTTATTTTTATCATTTAAGGCATCAGTATAACTGCCATAAAATTCATAAATAGCACCAACTGCTACAAAATTAGAAAACATCTTTCTAACTTTTACTGTATAGGTTGTTTTATTATCTTTTTTCTTAATACCACTTACATAGTAATTATAAATTGAGGTAGTTAATCCTCCATCATGAGCATGTTCACTATAATCAGCTTTATATAAGTCATTATTCTTATCATAAGTGATTAATGGTAGATTATCAATTTCACATAAATATTCATCTATTGGATTAAAAGTAATCTTACTACCAAATTCTTTTTGTAAATATCCTTCAATTTCTTTACTACTTACTCCTGTTTTAAACTTTCCATAATTGTTTTTTAAATAAAACTCAAATTTCTCTTGGTCAGTCATCGCTAGTGGATTCTTAGTCCCATCAAAAGAAATGAAATAGTTATCATATTCTTTAATTTTATCAACGATATTATTTTGTTCTTCACTAGTTAAAGCTTCTTCTTGTATTTCTACTTTATTTTCTTTTTTGGTATTATTATCCTTAGTAGTTGTTGTCTTATCAAGGCTTTTCATTCCTATTACTAAAGCTAAAGCTACTACTAGTATTAGAATGATTACAGTTAATATCATTATTAATTTATCTTTTTTATCCATTTTTTCATATTTCTCCTTTTTAGAACAATCTTAAAATATCATTAAATGTTACATAGACCATTAAAATCATAAGTAGGAATAAACCAATCGTATGAATCATCGCTTCTGTCTCTGGTTTTACTGGGCTACCTTTTATTTTCTCAATTATGATAAATAAGATGTGTCCACCATCAAAAGCTGGTAATGGTAACAAGTTGATGAAACCTACATTTATTGATAGGAAAGCAAATAGATATAGTAAATTAGCAAGACCTCCTGTTCTTTGACTACCCACTACTTCATAAATACCAACAGGACCGGATAGTTGTTTTACTTTAATACCACCAGTAAATAAGCTAGCAACAGTTACCCACATTTGCCTAAATAAAGCTCCTGTTTTTGTTACCATATAGTTTAGAGCATGTCCTAAGCCATATTCTTTTTTCTCTTTAAAACCAATACCATAAACATAAGTTACTTGGTCATCTTTTATTTTCTTTTCTGGGGTTACTTTATAAGTTTTTGTACTACCATCCTCTTTAGTAACAACAAATTTGGTTGCTTCATCATGTTTATCAATCGTAAGATACAAAGAAATATCATCTCTTGTATTAATCTTATGACCATTTATTTCCTTGATGATATCTCCTTTTTCAAGTCCAGCTATTTCAGCCTTTGAACCTTTATTAACATTAGTGATTAAAGGGACTGATGATGGACTTCCCCAAATAAGGCCAATAAAGAATAACATCAATATCGCTGATATAAAATTAAAACCAGCTCCAAAAAACATTACTAGAAATCTTTGCCAAGCTTTTTTACCTTGTAAAGTTCTATCTTTTGGAATATCTTCTTCTTCCCCTTCTTCACCAGCCAATTGACAAAATCCCCCAATTGGAATAAGTCTTAGGGAATAAGTTGTCTCTTTCCCTTTATGTGATATAAGTTTAGGTCCCATTCCAAGAGCAAATTCATGAACATAAATTCCTGTTAATTTAGCAAAGAGAAAATGTCCACCTTCATGTATAAAGATAATTGTTCCTAGAATAATAATAAATATTAATAATGTTACCATTTGCCCCTCCTATAAAATTCCTACAAATAGAATGAATGCTAATGCTACAAAGATTAAACTATCAAATCTATCAAGTATTCCCCCATGTCCTGGTATTAATGATGAATAATCTTTTACTTTATAAGTTCTTTTAATACTAGAAAATACTAAATCACCCAACTGACCTATTAGTGATAAAAAGAAAGTTATAAAGATAATTAATACTAAAGACATATTAGAATTAACTACTGTGAAATAGAAAGTTGAAGCAACAAAAGTTCCCATTGATAAACCTCCTATTAAACCTTCTATTGTCTTATTAGGACTAATAGTGGGACAAAGTTTATGTTCACCTATATAAAATCCTGTAAGATAAGCAAAAACATCAGTCATTGTAGTTATTAATAATATATATATTAGGTAGTTTAAATCATAATTTCTTATTAGAATAATAAGTCCAAATGATAAACCAATAAATATAGATGAACCTATCATATATAAAGCATCATTGATATTATACATATCTTCCTTACTATTAACGAATAATAAAGGTAATAAAAAGATAAATATTAATATTGCAAAAGCTCTATAATCAACCATATAAGTAAAGACATTTTGATTATAACTTAATAATGTTAAGAATAAAACTATGAAGTAAGCAAAGAAAACTACTATCTTTGGAAATTCTTTAGTTTTTTCTCTTACTTTGATAAGCTCATAAATACCAGCTATAGCAAGTAGTGTCATAAATACTGAGAAAGTAACTCCTCCTAGTAATAATAGTGGCACAAATATTAAAACCATAACAATAGCACTTACTATTCTTTTTTCCATTTTTTTCATTTCTTATCCTCCCACTATAAGTATAATATAAAAATCACGTTTTAACAACAAGAAAAATAAAAGGCTCAACCACAAAAAAGATAGACATATTTATCTATCTTAAATTAGATTTTACTAATTTTTTATTACTTGATTTAAATTCTTTTAAGAAGCATTTATCATCTTCATATACTACATGATAAGTTGTATCTTCTAAAGAGTTATTGGTACCATCCAAGTAATTTTTAAAGGAAGGATTAGCAAGAATATAATCAATAGTACTTAAATCATATTGATTACTAAGTATTTGATAAGTTCCTTCTACTCTATTTATAAACAATGGATAAATCGCTTTACTCATTTCTAAATCACTTGAAAAGATAGAAATATTGAAAGCATTTACTACCTTAGTATAATCTATATATTTAGAAATATTTAGTGCCATTTCTTCTTTACATGAAAGCAAATATTTTCCTATTATACTATCTTTTCTTACAGCTAGCTTAGTAATACCTCTTCCTACTGTTTTAGAATAATTAAGAAGTGCTAAATCTTGTTTAACAAATTCCTGTAATACCTCTTTTTCAACATTTTCTAAAGAAGAATTATCCTTTAAACAATCATATTCTAAGTATTCATCATCTATTTCTTTAAATCTTATCATACTACTTCTTAGGCTTAATTGCTTCTAGTCCTCCCATATATGGTCTTAATACTTCAGGAACAATAATACTTCCATCTTCTTGATAGTTATTTTCAATTACTGCAATCATACCACGAGGTGATGCTACTACAGTATTATTTAGGGTATTAACATAATAAGTGCCATTTTCACCTTTAGCACGAATACCAAGTCTTCTTGCTTGAGCATCTCCTAGTGTTGAACAACTTCCAACTTCAAAGTATTTCTTTTGTCTAGGACTCCATGCTTCTACATCACATGATTTTACTTTTAAGTCCGCTAAGTCACCACTACAACACTCTAATTGTCTTACTGGTACATTCATATTTCTAAACACTTCAACAGTATACTTCCACATCTTATTATACCAGTCCATAGCTTCTTCCTGCTTACAAAGAACAATCATCTCTTCTTTTTCAAATTGATGAACACGGTAAAGTCCTCTCTCCTCTAAGCCATGAGATCCCCCTTCTTTTCTAAAGCAAGGTGAGTAACTAGTTAAAGTAATTGGTAAATCTTCTTCTTTAATTATTTGATCTTTATAACGACCAATCATTGAGTGTTCACTAGTACCGATTAAATATAAATCTTCATCTTGAATCTTATACATCATCGCTTCCATCTCAGGAAAGGACATAACACCAGTTACCACATCACTTCTAATCATAAATGGAGGTATACAATAGGTAAATCCTTTATCAATCATATAGTCCCTTGCATAAGCTATCATAGCTTCATGAAGTCTTGCTATATCACCAGTTAAATAGTAAAATCCTTCACCTGATGTACGACCAGCTGCTTCTTTATCCATACCATTTACATTCATAATGATATCAGCATGATATGGTATTTCATACTCTGGTACTTTAGCTTCTCCAAACCTTTCTACTTCAACATTAAAAC
>CAKOYC010000088.1 GCA_934130265.1 uncultured Bacilli bacterium | reverse complement strand
TATTGTCTTTAGCCCTTATTTTATCGGCATTTATTTATTTTTATATTTGGGTATCACTTATTCAACCTCACCCAAGGAGTTTTAACCATTCTTGGACCATTCTCATCAGTAGCACCTTTAGCATTATCAATAACAAATCCGACACAATCTACTAATCTAATGTTACAATCAAAGTCATCAATTTTCACTTTAGCAGCTCTATTAGGAATGAATTTAGGTTCCGTTGTCATAATAGTTTTACCAGCAGCACTTTGAGGAATTTCATCAAGTGTTCTTTTTTTCTCGTACTCATCTTCAATATATGGTACTACTAAAGTTTCAACCATCTTCTTAATAAAAGTACTCTTACCAGTTCTAACCGCTCCAACAACTCCTAGATAAATATCACCCCCTGTTCTTTGTGCAATATTTTTAATGATTTCATATTTTTCCATATATTCACCTTTTTCTTTTATTCATTTTAACTTTATGTAGAAATATATGTCTTTATGAATAGAAATATTATGTTAATGTTGATGTAGCGGTAAAAAAGTTTAGAAGTGAAAAGATGTGTTTAATTAGGTTAGCCCATTTATAATAATATTGATGCCATTTTCTATGATAAGAATACAAAGTTAGTAATAGCAGTTTAATATATGAAATCTAATGTTAATTATTAGAGTTAAGTAAAAAATCAACATTAGATATATAAATTATTATTTTTCATTTGCATCATTTTAAACTACATTGATGCAATTAGAATGTATAGGCATAAAAACTTATACTTATTTTTTTCTTATCATATAATACATTATGAATATAATTGATTATGTTAGTAAGAATAATCTTACAATGAAAGACTCACCCCTTAATGAAGTAGATAGCTTAGTTTTATCACAACTTTCATATCTTTACTATGAAAAAGTAGCACTACCTTGTAAGATAAGTGATTTAAATAATTACTTTTATGATTTATTAGGTACTGATAGAGATGATTTAAATAATTTAAATCTATTAGAAAAAGTTTGTTCCTCTAATCGCTTTTCTAATATAATAGTTAATTACTATATCAGTAAAGATAACTTAGTAGAGAATAAACAATTTTCTGCTGTAACCTTTTTCTTAGAAACAGGGGATATCTATATTGCTTATCGTGGTACTGATGGAACAGTTAATGGCTGGAAAGAAGACTTTAATATGTCCTTTTTATCACCAGTACCAGCTCAAGTAGAAGCTTTAAAGTATTTAGAAACAGTCTTGGCTTTAACTAATAATTACTGTTATATTGGTGGTCACTCTAAAGGAGGAAACTTAGCATTTTATGCTGCTATATATTTAAAAGACAAAAGAAGAATAAAAAAAGTATTCTCTCATGATGGCCCTGGTTTTCAAGAGAAAGTAGTTACTAGTAAAGAATTTAAAAATACTGAACCACTACTTTATAAAACAGTACCAGAAAGTTCAATAATAGGTATGCTACTTTGTAATAGTGAAGATTATACCGTAGTAAAAAGTAATGAAAGTGGAATAATGCAACATGACCCATTCTCTTGGTTAGTAAAGGATAACAGTTTTATCTATTTAAAAAGATTAACTAAAACATCTATTTATACCAATAAGGTACTAAAAGATACCATAAACAATCTAACAAAAAAGGAAAAAGAGGAATTTGTTAATGCTTTATTTACTATCTTTGATAGGGCAGATATTAAAACACTTAAGGATTTATCAAAAAACTGGTATAAAAAAATTCCACCAATTATAAAATCAATGGAATCTTTAGATGATAAAATAAAGAAATGTCTTTGGGATACGATAAAAGTATTAGTAGTCTTCATTATTAAAAACTTACCATTCTTACTTTGAAAAAATATCATGGAAGTAGGGCATGTCTTTGACAGTCTTATTTTTCTTTTTTAATACTTTAAAGTCATATCTTGATCTATTAAGAAAAGGTAATTCGTCTGTTTTCATCTCAAACTCATCTTCACTAACTTCATCAATACTCTTATGAAAAACAGTCTGGTAAAAGGCTAATAGATAAGCTAGTCTATCATAATTTTGTTTTCCTTGATAATCTATACCTCTATTTTCTAAGTATTCAAATAAAGGAGCAGAAATAGTCATTGGTTCCATTCTTTTAATACCAACACCATCAAAGTCTATAAAAGAAAAATCATTATTTTCTTCATCAATCATGACATTGTTGTAATTAATGTCACCTAGTACAATCTTTTTCCTATTACGATGTATTTCTTCTAGTTCTAAAGAAACATCAATAAGTTTATCTTTTAATTCTTCTATAGAATGAGTCTTTTCATACTCACTCAGTGTAATTCCTTTTTTATATGCCATTGTACATCCACAAAAAGAATAGCCATTATATAGCTTAGCAAGTGGAGCAGCTACTCTTAGATTAGTAACTTTACTAGTTTCCTCAACATGAATTTCTCTTTCTATTAATTCACGAATACTAAAGTTTCTATAAATTTTATATACAATTTTATTATCATGATAAATAGCACTTTCACTAGATATATCATCATTAATTTTAACTACTTTATCAAAATTAATACTAGTAATATCAATCTTTTTCATTCTACCACCCCTCATTTGCCACATATTATATCACATTTTGCTAAAAAAAGAAAGATGCTGTTTCCTAAAACATCTTATCAACATTATCAGGTACTTTATCTTTCATAATTGTATTTATAATTTTTTCTTTCTTTTCTTTAGAAATGTTTTTACCAGTCATAGTTGCTATTTCATCAACTACTTCACTTAAAGTCTTTTCATCTTTCATATTTCCATCTTGTAATTTATTAGCAAGAGATAAAATTGTATCTTTACTAACATTAGTTTTTTTCTCAACCTTTTTAAAAAAACTATCTCCAAACATTATAGAACCTCCTAGTTCATTATATGAAACTAGAAAGATTAAGTTCTATTTATTTCTAGTGATTCTCTTTAGTTGAACATTAAACTCTTCCATTGAAATTAAGCCTTTATCAAGTCTATCTTGTAACATAGCAAGTGACTTTTCGTGCATTTTATCACTATCTAGTGGATTAGCATAACGATAAGCGGAAACATCATTAGTAAAGATATTCTTTTTTTCTGTTTCTTTATGTAAATCAGAAAAGTTAGTTTTCTCAAAACGTTTATTATTAAAAGAATTATTTCTTCCTATTATCATAGGTCATCCCCATTTCTATTCTTGAATTGTAATACAATAGGTGTACCTTCCAAGTCAAAGTTTTCTCTTAATTGATTTTCTAAATATCTTTCATAAGAGAAATGTACTAATCCTTTATTATTAACTCTAAAAGTAAACTTAGGTGGTTTAGTACCAGTTTGACTAACAAAATAAATCTTTAATCTTTTAGCTTTATAACTAGGAGCAGGATTTCTATCATAGGCATCTTGTATAACATCATTTAAAACACTAGTTTTAATTTCTCTATTAATATTTTCTTTAACTTTTAAAACTTCAGGCATTAAAGTTGAAATCCTTTTTTTAGTAAGAGCCGATAAGAAAACGATAGGGGCATAAGTGATAAACTGAAATTCACTTCTTACTAATTTTTTATAATCATTAATACTAGTTTCTTTTACCGTATCCCATTTATTAACAACTATAATTATTCCTTTTCCTTTTTCTAAAGCATAAGAGGCAATATGTTTATCATGTTCCTTAATTCCTTCTTCGGCATTAATAACTAAAAGACATAAATCACTTCTATCAATAGCTCGCATACTTCTAACAAGACTATATTTTTCGATACTTTCAAAAACTTTTCCTTTTTTACGCATACCTGCTGTATCAATTAAGACATATTCTTCACCATGATATTTTAAAACAGTATCAATAGAATCTCTTGTCGTACCAGCAACATTTGATACTACAACTCTCTCTTCATTTAGTAAGGCATTGATTAAGCTACTTTTTCCAACATTAGGTCTACCAATAACACAGAACTTTAATCTTTCATCAGGTATTTCTTCTTCTTCCACGATATCTTTAGTAATTTCATCCAATAATTCATAATAACCAGTATTATGGATAGCACTAATTGGAAGATAAGTATCAAATCCTAGTTCATAAAAATCATAAAGATTATCATTAGCTTCCTTAGTATCGATCTTGTTAATAGCTACAATTACTTTCTTTCCACTTCTTCTTAAAATATCTCTAATAATTAAGTCATCCTTAGTAAGACCTAGTTTTCCATCTACTACAAATAAAATAATAGAAGCTTCACTAATAGCAAACTCTGCTTGGATTCTTATTTCTTTTT